>CALLMJ010000051.1 GCA_938006875.1 uncultured Bacteroidia bacterium | reverse complement strand
TGACCGAGAATATAAATGGTTACAATCGGTAAAGGTTTACCTTGTTCATCTACATGATTTCGGGAAATATATTGTTCACCTAGATACTTTCTAAAACGAAAAATATCGTCGGTACTGAATTTAATTTTTTGTAATTCAATGAGAATGAGTTTTTCTTGGTTATCACGAGTTTTGATACGAGCTTTGAAATCTACTCTAAAAATAGAAAAGTATTGAATTTCTGATGCAAATTCTTGGGAAGAAAGTTCTAAATCCAAGATAGGCAGTTCGAGGATGGCTTGGAGCAAGATTTTCGCACTTTTTTTGTCTTGCATCAAATATTTAAAGACTGCATCGTAGATGGGATTGGCTATGAGCATAATGCAAAAATAAAGAAAAAAGTTAGGTTAACAAAAGTATTTGTTAATGGAAAAACTGATAGTTGGTTGCTAGTTTCGGTGATTAAAGATTTTTAGTCAAAGGAATTAATTCTTTACATTTTATCGCTATTCATAACCGTTTATTATAAAATTTGGTTGTAGATAAAAGAAAAGAGATAATATTACTTTGTCAATGACCAAGAGTTACTTGCTTTATTATAACCATATTTCCAAGTTCCATTAGAGGTTTCAATTATCAAACCTATTTGAGAATTTTGCATTTTATCAGCTTTAAATTTAAAACTATTTGAATTAGTTTGTTTCGTTAAATTGTAGGTGTTTAATACCTTCACAGTTTGTTCATTAAAAACAGAAATCCAAGTATAAAATTTACCTCCACTTTCTTGAACCCAAGTATAAGCAAAAAGACCAGGATTAATAGCAAGCTTCCCTATTGGATAAATAATATCATTTTCAGCAATATTGTTAAATTGTGCTTTTAATGAGGCATGTAAAGGACGTACAGAAGGTTTTATGGCTCCATTAAACTCAAAAGGTAAAGCTTTTTCTGGAAAAATATCCTTCATTTTTTGGAATTGTTGACCAAAAACCTGAACATTTAACCACATAAACAAAATAAAAAAATAATTTTTCATTTCTTGAAGTTTTATTTTGTGATTTATAGCAAAATTTGTGCCTATTATCTATTCAATAAAAATTTATATTTGCAAATTCAAAATTGTATGAACTTTAAAAAGCGAAAAAAACTAAAAAAGAAATCTAAAAACTATTTTTCATAGACTTTTTAAGTACAATTCATAATTATATAGTTTTATGGTTTAAAATTGACCATTTGAAAAATCCGTAGAAAGCCTATTTCTTTTTCTTTAGTTTTACGTTAAATTTATCCAGCTCTAAAATATTTCTATCTATTAAGTTTCTTAATACTACTTTGGCTTCCTCAGGATTCCCTTTTTTTACTTTCTGTATGATTTTTTGGTATTGTATTTCTCCTTCTTGTACAATCTGTAAAATTTCTTCTTCAAGAGTATAAGAATGAGAATTGACTTTATGCCGCCCTAAGCAAACATCACATTTGCCACAATTTTGAGCATTTTCTTCACCAAAATATTCTAATATACTTTTACTTCTACAGACTTGTTTGTATTCTGCGTATTTTATCATAAATTTTAATCTGAAAAGAGCTTGTTCTTTTAAAAAAATTATTTTTTCCCATTGACAGTTCTCTAAATGAAAATTTTCTCTTGGTTTAATAAATTCTATTTTGGATTCTTGATTAGCAGGAATAAATTCTATGATTTTGTATTGATGTAAAAAATTAAGCTTTTGAATAAATTCTTTTTCATTTAAACTATGCTTTATGACAATATCTCTGATAGAAAACGGAAAATGGTTGGTAAATAATTCTCCACCTATTTCTCTTAACAAAATTTCTATGTAGGGGTCACAAGAAGGATATTTTCTCAAAAATTCGTGTAAAATATCGGGAGAAACCAAAATTTTTAATTTAGAATAATGATCAGTGGAATCATCAATTTTTATAAATTCTGCTAATTCTAAAATTTTTAAGGTGGATTTTAAATTAACAATAGATAATATTTTGGTATTCAACAAATTACTGAAAGAAGAAAGAGGTATTGAGTGAAAAGGTTTTTCTAGTAAAGGAATTTTCAAATAATCATAAATTAAGTTGGCATTTTTTTTAAATAAATCAAAATCAGGAAATTGATTTAGAATTTGTTGATATTGATTTTGAGCATCTAAAGGTTTGTAAAACAAAATAGCAAAAGATTTTTTTTCGTCTCTACCTGCACGACCAGCTTCTTGATAGTAACTTTCTAAATCTGGAGGCATTTCCCAATGAATAACTAAACGTACATCGGGTTTGTCTATACCCATTCCAAAAGCATTCGTACAAACTATAATTCTTGTTTCGTTATTCAACCAACGTTTTTGTATTTGATTTTTGATTTCTGATGATAATCCGCCATGATAGGGTTCTGAAGAAATTCCATTTTTGACTAATAAATCTGCAATTTCAAAAGTTTTTTTTCTAGAACGAACATAAATAAGTCCAGTTCCTTGAACTTTATTTAAAATTTCAAAAAGTTTATCGTATTGATTTTCATCGTATAAAACAACGTATTGAATATTTTGCCTGTAAAAGGACTTTTTGAAAATTTGTGAGTTCTTAAAATGTAATTTTTCACAAATATCCTTTTGAACTTGAGGAGTAGCAGATGCAGTTAATGCTATACAAGGAACATTTTCTAATAAGGTTCTAACATCTGCAATTTTTAGATAATCAGGACGAAAATTATAACCCCATTGTGAAATACAATGAGCTTCATCAATAGCTAATAAACCAATATGGAATTCATTTAAATAACCTAAAAATTCATCATTTTGGAGCCTTTCAGGAGAAAGATATAAAAATTTAAAAAATCCTTTTTTTACACCCTCTAAACGATAACGTTGTTCATAATGGGTTAAGGTGGAATTAATAAAAGTTGCGGAAATATTACGTTTGGTAAGATTTTCTACTTGGTCTTGCATTAAAGCAATTAAAGGAGAAATAACGAGCGTAACACCTTCAAAGATTATTCCGGGTATTTGAAAACAAATGGACTTACCACCTCCTGTTGGTAAAAGAGCTAAAGTATCATGATGATTAAGAACACTTTCTATAATAGAATATTGGGGTTCTCGAAAATTTTCGTAACCCCAGTACTGCTTTAAAATTTGATGCGGTTTACGCACATTCATGATTTATTCTATGTACATACTTTCTATTTCATTTTTATAATTTTCAGTGATTACTCTACGTTTCATTTTCATAGAGGGAGTTAATTCTCCAGAATCAACAGTCCATTCTTTTGGAAGCAATACAAATTTTTTTACTTTTTCATATTGAGCTAAATTTTCATTGGCTTTGTCTACTTCTTCTTGGATTTTTTGAATGACCTTAGGATGTTTTATCATTTCTTCGTTGGAAGAGACGCTGATATTATGAAGTTTACACCATTCTTGAAGGTTAGCAAAAGTTGGTACGATTAAAGCACCGGGGAATTTTTTTTCTGCACCAACGACCATGACTTGCTCAATGTAAAGAGAGGCTTTAATAAGATTTTCGATGTATTGAGGGGCAATATATTTGCCACCAGAGGTTTTAAAGAGTTCTTTTTTTCTATCGGTAATTTTTATAAAACCATCAATAATCATTCCAATATCACCGGTGTGTAACCACCCTTCTGGATTAATAGTGTCGCGAGTAGCCTCAGGATTTTTGTAGTATCCTTGCATGACATTAGGACCTTTTACGAGAACCTCTCCTTCCCCTTCACGATAACCTTGTTCTTGTAAAATTTTTACTTCTATGCCGGGTATAGGTCGTCCAACAGTACCAAAACGAAAACCTTTAACGGGCTCAAGTGTACCAACAGAGACCACGGGCGAGGTTTCGGTTTGTCCGTATCCTTCTAAAACTGGGATACCCGCTCCCCAAAAAACCCTTGCTAAACGCTCTTGTAATGCAGAAGCACCTGACACTATCGCTACAATATTACCTCCCAAAGCGGCTTTCCATTTGCTGAATACTAATTTTCTTGCAATTCCTAACTGAAACATGTACCACCAATCATTTTCTTTTTCAAAATCATACTGTAACCCTAAATTTAAAGCCCAAAAAAATAATTTTTTCTTAAAACCAGTTAAACCGGTTCCAGTTAATACAATTTTATCATAAACCTTTTCTAATAAACGAGGTACAGTAGTGAAAAAATGTGGTTTTACTTCTTGTAAGTTATCACGAATCGTATCTAGACTTTCTGCGTAATATATAGATACTCCTACATAAACATATACAAAAAATACCATTCTTTCAAAAATATGATTTAAGGGTAAGAAACTTAATGCCTTCATGGTACTATTCACCGGAAGTAACTTTACAGAAGTTACAATATTAGAAACAACATTATGATGGCTTAACATTACACCCTTTGGTACTCCCGTAGTTCCTGATGTATAAACAATCGTTGCTATATCAGAAGATTGAACTGCATCACGATAAGGCTTTAAAGTTTCTGGATTGTCATTTTTTCCTAAATCTAAAAATTCAGATATATGCTTAACGCCCTCTATTTTTTGGATAGAATAAATTTCTTGAACTAAAGGTAATTCTGAACGAATTTTTTGAATTTTATCATAATGTTCTTTTCCATAAACAAAAATAACTTTACTTTCTGAGTGATTGATAGTATATTGAAAATCCGTGGGAGTAGAAGTAGGATATAAAGGTACTAATTGGCAACCTAATTGCAAGGTACCTAAATCTATAAAATTCCATTCTGGGCAGTTCGGTGAAATTAATGCAACTTTATCATCTTTTTTTAAGCCTAATTTTAATAAGGATAAACTTACGTTATCTACAATTTGTTTTACTTCTTGTGTACTGTAATTTTTCCATTGACCATTTTCTTTTGCCGATATAGAATCAGGCTTAGGGAAATTAGCCAATTGATAATCCAATACATCAAATAATCTTGATATTTCTTTCATAACTAATTTATATAAAATTGTTCGCAATTTAAAGCATTTATAAATTTTGTCAATGATTTTTTTTAAAATTTTGAGTAAATTTCTGAATTCATTAAGAAATAACTTTTTATTTTTGTAAAAAAATGTTATGAAAACTAAAATTTAGCTCTTTGTTTAGCTTGTAAATATTACAATTCTTTCAAATTTTTATAACTCTACTTGCAAAGAATTTACTATATTTGCATGTTTGAAAAGGTCAATGCAAAAAATATTTTTACTGATTGTACTCCATTTTTTCAGTTTATTTTTATATGCCAAAAAAGAACTACAATTTTTTGTAGATTATTGCCGCTTTCAAAGTACTGATGGAAAAACCTATATAGAAATTTATGTTTCATTAGACCCTAATTCTTTGTCATTTAAAAAAAATGCTAATGGTTTTGTGAATCAAACACAAATTTTAGTAGCTATTTCTCTTTCTAATGACCCTGACAAAATTATTCTAGCAGATAAATTTATTTTAACTACCGAAATCGAAGATACAACTTTTGGGAACTCTATCATCTGGGACCAAAAAAGATATAACTTAAATCCCAATCAATCTTACAGAGTGGAAGTGATTTTAAAAGATTTAAACCAAGATTCTGCTTCTACCTATGGCATAGCCAGAGAAGTTGAAATCAAAAAAGAATTATTTTCTGATGTTTTATTTGTTGAAAAAATTCAAAAATCTTTAGACCCTAATGATAAAAAATCTAGATACGGTTACCAAATCATACCATTAATTACGAATTCTACATTCTTTGATTCT
This sequence comes from uncultured Bacteroidia bacterium, assembly GCA_938006875.1. Lineage (GTDB taxonomy): Bacteria > Bacteroidota > Bacteroidia > J057 > CALLMJ01 > CALLMJ01. The sequence continues at coordinate 17,971 of CALLMJ010000051.1, read as the reverse complement.
GATTCGCTAAAATTTTGGGTAGAGATTTATCAAAAAGATAGTTTATTTTCTGTTCCTTATTATTACGAATATTACATTTTACCAGCAAATCAAGAAGAAAAAATCAAAGAAACTCTAAAAGTTACCAAGCCCCAATCAGCAAAAAGTTTTGATGTACTCACAGGAAAAATTGCTATAAAAACTTTACCATCTCAAACTTATTGGTTAGTAATAGAAATCAAAACCAATGATGGTAAGTCTTTAGCAATCAAAAGGCAGAAATTCTTTGTTTTCAATAGCGAAGACTATTTATCTAGTACAGAACAAACCAATTTATACGAAGTTTTTTATGGTTATAAAGAAAATGAATTAGATGAGTTTTTAAAAACTTTAGTTGTAATTGCAACACCAACAGAAATAAGTTTTATTCAATCTTTAAAAACATTTGAAGAAAAGAAAAACTTTTTTGTGAATTTTTGGGCAAAAAGAGTAGAAGGTACTCAATCACCTACAAAACCTTGGAAAGATTATCTTTCACGGGTACAATATGCAAATTCTAAATTTAGTTCTAATATTCGTAAAGGATATTTAACAGATAGAGGGAGAACTTTGTTATTGTATGGTCCTCCTAATGATATACAATCTTTTACGCAAGATGGTGATAAATATCCTTATGAAATTTGGTTTTATAATAAACTAGGAAGGCAACAGGGTGTTATTTTTGTTTTCTTTGATCCTGACTTAATTTCCAATGAATATCCTTTGCTTCATTCTAACAAAATTGGTGAATTTAATAACAAAAGTTGGAGGAATGACTTGCTGAGAGGTAAAGCGGGAACACTTGGCGCAGATGACCCTGAGTTTAATAGAATTGAAAGAACCAAGTTTAGGGATACTCTCCCTTTGGATATGAGGTAAATTAAATAAAATTAAATTTTTTTATTATTTTTGTGTAATGAATTCAATGAAATCCCTAAATTTTTTTATACTTGCCTTTTTCTTTATATTTATTTATAATTACTCAATTGCACAATTACTTAGCAATTCTTTCAAAGTAATCCATGGAATTGATACGTTAGCTTTTCCTTGGACAGGTGGCTTTGATAATCCTCGTTTCAATAATTTGGATTTAAACCAAGATGGAAAACAGGATATTATCATTTTTGATAGGAAAGACCAAAAACTATTAACTTTTTTACATGTTGGAAATCCCGGAGAAGTAAAGTATCGTTTTGCTCCTGAGTATATATCTATTTTTCCAAAAAATATTAATAGTTGGATGTTAATATTAGACTATAATTGTGATAATCAGCCTGATATATTTACAAGAAACGCTAATCCAGCTGCAATAATGGTCTATAAAAATACTAGTTTACAAAATGGATATTTAAGTTTTGAAAATATACCTCAAGAAATTTGGTCTAAGAATGTAGGTCAAACTAATGGATATCCATTAACATCAGGCGATATTCCAGCTATTGCAGATATAGATTTTGATGGTGATATTGATATTTTAATACAAGATGGTTTAGGAAATAGAATAGAACTACATAGAAATATTTCTAGTATTTGTGGTGATTTTGATTTAGAACTACATTCAATGTGTTGGGGGCATTTTGTGGAAATTTCTGATATTTATGCAGGTGCGGAATTAAATCAACCTTGCTTTGGGGAATATAAAACCATGCATGCAGGTGGTGCTTATTTGGCATTACAACTAAATGGTGATACTTTAATAGATTTACTTTTTACTGATGACGGTCCTAATAATGCAGTTGCATTGATTAATGGTGGTTCTCGTAGATTTGCTCATTTTACTCAAAAAGATACAGCATTCCCAAATTATAACATACCTGTTGATTTACACTATTTTCCTGCTTTATATCAAGTGGATATAGATGCTGATGGAGTTAAAGATTTAGTAGCAGCTGTTAATGGGCTGGATTTTCCCTCTCCTTCCAATCCAACTTATGTACTAAACTGGGGAGAAGCCGCTCATTTCTACAAAAACAATGGTTCGCAAAATATCCCCAACTTTCAATTACAAAAAAAAGATATTTTCTTTGACCAAACCATTGATGGAGGGAGTCATTCTGTTCCTTTAATTTGGGATGAAGATAAAGACGGTGATTTAGATTTACTTATCCTTACTCAGCAAAAAACCATTTGGACAGGCTTTAATTATGCCCAACGTAAAGAATGGAGATTTTATGAAAATATTTCAAATAACAATAATCCGATTTTTAAATTAATAACTACCAATTATAAAGGATTTAACAACTTAACTATATTGGATAATCTAAAAGTTCCTTATCCCGCTTTTGCAGATATTGATAATGATGGAGACCAAGATTTATTCGTTGGGCATTATGATGGAAGAATCGTTTTCATGGAAAATATTTCCACTACTGGTTCCTCTAATTTTCAATTAGCTTCTACGGATTATTTAAGTTTAACTTTAACAGGGAAAGGTTGCTTCCCACATTTTGCGGATATTGATAACGATAACGATTTAGATTTAATCATTGGAAGAGAAAATGGAAAAATTACTTTTGTTGAAAATATTGGTTCTGCAAATGCCGCTTTATGGGCAAATCCTGTTTATAATTGGGGAGGAATTGATGTTTCTGACTTTTATAATCCTTTTGTTGCTAATGCAAAACCCTTTTGGTTTGATTATAACCAAGATGGTATTAACGAATTGCTAGTCGGAAACTATCAAGGAGAAATTCATATTTATGAACCTAATGGACCCAGTAACTTTATTCATAAAGGCATACTATTTAATGAAAGAATATCAGAAACCGTAAATCCTTATTTTGTAAAATTCCATTCAACTGATAGTGTTTCTATTTTTGTAGGAAATACCAAAGGCGGTGTTTATTTATATAGAATCCCTCAGGGTTTTACTACTCCTCAAATTGAATTTAGTCCTTTTCATTTTGATTGTAAAATATTTCCTAATCCCACAAATTCCATATTGAAAATTCAAACTAATGTATCTAACTTTAACTATCAAATCTTCAATATCCAAGGTCAATTAATTCTTCAAGAAATTGTTAATCAAAACAATACAGATATAAGCCTACAAAATCATCCATCAGGTTTTTACTTCATGAAAATACAAGCTAATGAGCAATTAGTAACATTCAAAATTTTGAAAACCGATTAAAACTATTCATTTCTTGAATTTAAAATCAAAGAAAAAGTTAAAATCAAAGACATTAAAACGGGTAGGCTTATTAAATACAAAGATAATACGATATTTGAACTAAAAACTAGTCCAATTATCAAACCCAATAAAAGGTAAAAAATTATTGCCGTAATTTTTTTCTTTTTTATGCTCCATTTTTTATTTTTAAAAATTAGGAATAAAATCAAAAAGTTTATGGCATTTATTAATAGCAAAATGGTAAAAAGTACGCCTGTAAGTGCCCATGCCATACTTAAATTAGGATAAAAATTGATAAATGCTAGTATTCCACCTGAAAGTAATAACGATGCAATAAAAACCCATAAATAATATTTATGATTTTTTGCTTTTTCTCGATTTTTTAAATTTAATCTTGAATTTGATTTTGGGAGAGTTTGTAGTTTGATTTTGAATAGGCTTTAATTGGGGTATTTCATTCGCAAAAACATTATTTGAATAAATCAAAAATAAAACTGAAGTAGATAATATCTTTAAATAGAATTTCATAACATTAGGATTTTAGATTGCAAAATTATACATTATTTTCATTTTATCGTTTTTTTAAATAAAAAAATAGAGCAACCTATTGGCTGCCCTATTGTGAATTAAATTTCAATTGAATTACTCTTTCACAATTTTCTCAGTGAATTCACCATTTAGAGTTTTAATTTTAGCAATATATAAACCTGAATTCCAATTTTGAGTACTTAATTCAATGTTATTAGTATTTAGATAGTTTTCTTGGAATACTAATCTTCCTGTTAAATCATAAATAGAAACGTCAACATCATTTGATTTTTCAGATAAATGAATGTTTAAGTTATCTTTAGTAGGATTAGGATAAATAGAAACTGCAAATTCACTTTGGAAATTAACTGCCACTACATTACTATAAACAAATTTTCCATCTCTATCAACCGTTTTTAAACGATAGTAGGAAATACCTTTAAAGGGTTCATAGTCAAATCCTTCATAATCAATAGGCATATTAGAATATCCTGCGGCGTTTTGAGTGAATACTTTCTCAAACTGTAAACCCTCTAAAGATTTTTCAATTTGGAAATAATCCGTATTGATTTCGGAGGCAGTTGTCCATTGAAGTTTTACTTTATTTCCTTGTAGATTAGCAGAGAAGTTTACAAGTTCAACAGGGAAAGGATTTCCACCTGTAATAGAGCCAAATGTAAAAGGACTAAAATTAGAAACGACATTAGAAGTAACCCAGCCTGGATCAGTATTACTTCTTGCAGATTGACCTTCGGAAGTCCATAGATTAGAAGCAGTATATCTTGCTACAACTAAATCGCCAGAAGTGTAATCTGTGATAAAGCTACGAGTAGCACTTTCATAATACAAAGTAACTTGAACAGCATTAGTAGTAACTGCTCTGTCAAGAGTCCAATATTCATGGAAAGAGACATGAGTTAAAGTTGCATCTTTTGTCATATCACCATAAGGAGTATAGAAATATTGGGCAGTAAATTGCGTAGTATTAGTGGCAGGTGCAGAGATACCTATTCTTGCCCATACGTCCTCAGTACCTTTACCAATAGGTAAAACATCTTGCCCAGTAGGGAATATAAATGCCTGATTACCAATTTTTCTGATAGGACCATTTACAAAGCTATTGATATTTCCGCCTGTTGAATTACCAGTATTAAGTATGACAATCATGTTATCAGAATTGGTATAAACATAACCGTTGTTTAAAGTTAATGTTCCATTAGCAACAATACGAGTATGTAAACCTGCATTCCCTGTGATAATTACACCTGTTGCGGAAGAGTTATCTATAACTAGATTATAAAAATCTGTTCCTTGTTGGTCTGCGGTATTCGAAATCGTTTGTGGATTAGAGCCATTGAAAGTAACCGTTTGAGTTCCTTCTGTGAAGGGGTCAATATTTGAGCTGCTATTAGTCCAGTTTCCACGAATTTCTAGGTTTACAGAATTGGTGCTAACATTAAAAATAGCTGTTCCAGTAATTAAAATATCATTTAAAATGATTTTGTTACCCGCTGAAGCAATTTTGGTAGATGCACCTGAAAGAGTTAAATTATAATACTCTCCGTTGATAGGGTGGAAGACGGTTTGAGTATTATTTCTGTTATAATTTACGGTATTTGCCATTGCGGAAGCGTTCATGTTACTGATAGTGATAGTGATAGCATTCGTATTATAAACACTATTTACGCCTTGTGTCCAAGTTCCCGTACCAGTTAAAGCAGCTGCTATTGCATAATTGTGATTCACAGTAGTTTGGTTGGTTAATTCTATATTGTTTACGATAATCTGGCCTGAAAAATCAAAAGGATTACCACTAATGGATTGGTCATTTGTATTGAACGTTGCGGCTGAAGCAGAAAATGTATTATTGTTAAAGACGCCATTTCTAAAAACAAGATTTGTAGGAGTAGTGATAACAGTGGAAGTCCATGAACCAGCCAAACCTACTGTAACTAATTCGTTGAAAGTTTTTACACCAGTATTGCTATTCAAATTTAAAGGAGCATTGAGATTCGTAACACCATTTGTAGTAAAATTGCATCTACCTAAGTTCATAGTTCCAGTACCTGAAACTGTAAAAGTGTTAGTAATAATATTTCCAGTTGCTGTTGATGTTCCTGTTCCTATTGCTGCGGAATTGGAGAAAGTAAAGTTACTTAAATTAGCAATACCTACCGCAGTAAATTCAAGTCTGGAAGTATTTCCTGTAATTAAAGTAAAGGCAGAAGGGTCTACATGGATTTGGTCTCCTGCGGTATTAAGTCTTAACTCACCTTGCTGTACTACTAATGAGCCATTTACGTTAACAGTTCCGGAGGTTGGTCCTGCGATATCAGCTCTACTTCCTGATTTATTGATAAGTAAATGGTAATAAGTACCTGTACCAACATTTTGTTGAACATTATTGTAGTATTCTACGGTATTATTGAAAGCACTCGTTCCCATGGTAACAGCGTTTACGTCGCCAGCAATTCTTAAATAAGAACTGGGTTGTTGAATCCATTGAGCCGTGCCAGTACCTAATAATCCTACTGCTGTTGTAGCTAAATCTACGTTAGTATAATTATTAACTTGAATATTGTTTATGGTGACCGTATTATTGAAGAGTAATTGAGTGGAACCAGTTATATCTTGGTTATTTGTATTAAAAGTAGCTATATTAGCAACGAAACTGGTACCATTATTTGTAATTCCTCCTCTAAAAATAAGGTTACCGGTTGTGGTTACTGCGTTAGAGTTCCATGAAGCGGCGGCGTTAATAGTTACCATGCCATCAAATCTTTTAATGCCATTATCATTATCTAATAATAAATTTCCATTAAGAGTTGAAGTTCCATTGACTGTGAAGTTACATCGAGATAAAACTCCTCCTGTTGAACTTACAGTGAAAGTAGCCACGTTTGCTTGCCCATTAGCAGAACCATGAATTCTACCATTATTATTTAAAAACAAATGGTTTAGATTGGCTAAAGTGGCAGCGTTATCAAATCGTAGATGGGTATTTCCTCCTTGGTTGATATAAGTATTACCAATTACTTGAACTTGGTCACCAGCAGTATTTAAGGAAAAAATACCAGAATTGATAGTAAGATTTCCATTGACAGTAATAGTACCTGCGGAAGCACCAGCTACATTAGCATACGTATTTACGGTTTTATTAATTACTAAATGATGATAAGTTCCTGGATTAACATCTTGTGTTACTCCACCGTAATATGTAACTGTATTGGGTGCGGCTAAGGAATTAATAGAAGAAGTTGTAGCATCACCTTGAATATAAAGAAAACTATTTGCATCTTGTATCCAGTCTCCAACACCATCTAAGCTTAATCCTGTTGAAGCTAAATAAACTACTCCTTGGTTGTGAAGCTCAATATTATCAGCTAATCTTAGGGTTTGGTTAAAAATATAGTCAGTAGTCCCTGTTAGTGTTTGATTATTGACTTCAAAAGTAGCTCTGTGAGCAGTAAAAGATGTACCATTATTATTGATACCTCCTCTGAAGTTCAGTCCACCTGTAGCCGTGATTATAGTAGAGTTCCAGGTTACGCCGGGCAATATATCCACTAATCCCACAAAGTTTTTAGAACCCGCTGCATTGGTGAAATTCAAATTCGCATTAAGGGTAGTTAATCCATTGACTGTAAAATTACAACGTCCTAAATTACCGCCTGTACCAAAGGTCGTCAAAGTTTGAGCAAAACAATTACCATTGGCTCCACCATCAATAGTACCCCCGTTTCCTAATAATAGAGTATTTAAAATAGCCGTTGTACTTGCATTAGAAAAATAAAGGATACTGTTAGCGGTTAAGATACTAGTTGTTCCGTTAGCTCCAACAATTAGTTGATCACCAGCTGTATTTAATCCCAGTTGTCCATTTTGAATCACTAAACTGTTAATAACATTCACGGTACCTGCAAGACTTCCCGCAATATTAGCATCAGTACCTGTAGTTTTGTCAATGACTAAATCATAATAAACTCCCGGATTAACTTCTTGGTTATTTCTATTTTGGTAATAAGTTACCGTATTAGGTATAGCGGTTGCTGTGATATTATTCACTTGAGCATCACCTCTAATGTATAAGAAAGTATTAGGATTTTGATTCCATGTTCCAGTTCCTGATAAGCAAACACCGTTTAATGTTAAGTAAGCTGTTGTCAAATTATCTAGTATAACGTTATCAATATCAACAGAAGCGAAATTAAAGGTATTTCCAGAAATATTTTGATTGTTTACATCAAAAGTAGCACCTCCCGCATTAAAAGTACCATTATTTACTATATTGGCTCTGAAACGAAGGGTTTGATTAGGTGCTGAAGCGGTTGAGTTCCATGAGCCTGTGGGCATGATAGTTACTAAACCATTAAAAAAAGCTCTAGAATTAGAGTTAGTATTAGAAAAAACGAAGTTTCCATGGATATTGGTATTTCCTCCTACTGAAAAACCATTTAATGGTTCGCCTCCTGTATCTATATTTCCACCATTTGTAGTTACTGTAAAATTGTTATTAATAACAAAACCATCAAGCGTTGTATTTCCTAAATCTAAATAACCTCCATCTAAAACGAAATTGGTCATTTGATGTTGAGTTGTAATCCCTTCTGTATGATTAAATTCCGCACTCAAAGTAAAAGTTCCCCCTGTATTCGTATCTTTTCCATTGCAATATAGAATACTGATGGTATTTTCAACTGTTAAATTATTGACTACATTAACAGAACCAACACCTGTAAAAGTTTTGTTTCCTGTACCTTGAATAATTAAATCATAATAATCACCAGTTCTAACATCTTGGTTACCCGCTCGATTGTAACGAAAAGTATTAGGAGTGGAACCTAAAGCAATAGTTCCTGTAATCATAGGTCTAGTATTATAAGCATAGTTTATCGTTGTTCCTGTACCTGCACTTAAAGTAGAACCTGCCGTAGTACCATTGATACTTCCAGTAGCATTAAAAGTAATAATAGGATTATTATTAGTAAGAGTTATGTTGTCAATAATAGTGGTGCTATTAAAGATTATTGGGCTCGTTCCACCAATTGCTTGATTATTGGTATTAAATCTTAGTGCTCCTAGATTCAAAGTTCCAAAGTTATCAATTCCATTTCTTATAACGAAGTTCGCACTGTTAGTAACAATGGTACTAGACCAGGTTCCATTGTTGATGATTTTTCCAATGAAGGTTCTAACCCCATTAGCATTGTTGATAAGGAAATTTCCATTATTAGTGGTTGTACCTGTAACGGTCATATTGAATAAACGGAGGTCTAAGGAAGCAGTGTTATTAATCACTAAATTACCCGCAATATTAATAACTCTACTAGTACCACCTCCAAAGATAGTACTACTTCCTGATACATTAAAATTACCATTTACGGTTAAAGTCCTTGCATTAGTATTTAAATTTAAATTACCAATTAATTCAACGTTATTAATGGTTTGGTTAGTAGTCAAGTCTACAGTTGTACCTGTAGCGATAATCACATTTTCTCCGGATGCGGGTATACAGCCACAATCCCAAGTGCTTGGATTATTCCACGCTCCATTTGCAACACTTGTTCTTGTCTGCCCTATAACGCTTTGAATGAGGAATAAGCATAAAATCCAAAAAGTAAAAGATTTATTCATATTGATTTGATATTAATTATTTGCAGTTATACGAGGTTTAAGTGAAAATGTTGCATTAAATTATAAAAAAAATCAGAAAAAATTAATAATCAGAAAATTAAACTATATATAGATTAACAAATATAGAATTTTTTTCAAAAAAATTTGGTAGGTTAAAAGTTTCATTAGAATTTTACACTTTGATAAATCAAAACAATTAAGGTCATCATATGTTAGTACAAGAATATTTATATGGGTATTTAGCAATCAGCGTTGCATTATTTACAATTGGAATGATTGGAGTAATCACCAGAAAAAATGCCATAGTAGTTTTTATGTGTGTTGAGTTAATGCTTAATGCAGTAAATTTATCATTGGTTACTTTTTCACGTTATTATAATGACCCTGCGGGTTCTATGATTGTTTTCTTTGTGATGTGTGTAGCGGCGGCGGAGGCAGTAGTGGGTTTAGCGATTATCATTGCCCTATTTAGAAACAAACAAGACATAAACATCAACAATTTTAATTTATTTAAGTGGTAATTTGAGTTATGGATATACAAAGTTTATTGCCTTTGGTAGTAATATTACCTTTTTTAGGCGCTACAATTATAGGATTATTAGGTTTTTTATTTCCTAATTTCCGTAAACAAGAAAGTTTAATTGGTGCTTTAGCAACTTCAATGGTTGCTATACCTTTTGTAATTTATTTAATTGCATTTTTAAATTTTGATGGGAAACCAATATTATTTGATTTGTTTTCATGGATGGAAACCCCTGACTTGAAAATTAGATTTTCTTATGAATTAGACCAGCTTTCCCTTTTAATGGGTATGATTGTTACCGGCGTTGGTTCATTAATTCATTTATATTCCATTAGTTACATGCATAGTGATAGTGGATTTTACAAATATTTTTTATACCTCAATTTATTTATTTTCGCAATGACCAACTTAATCCTTGGAGATAATTTAGTAGTTCTTTTCTTAGGTTGGGAAGGTGTAGGAGCCTGCTCTTACTTTCTTATAGGTTATTGGTTTAAGGATATGGAAAAAGCCAAAGCAGCTCAAAAAGCATTTGTTGCTAACCGAATTGGTGATTTTGCTTTATTAACCGCAATGTTTCTTATCTATTCTACAACGGGTACTTTAACTTTTAGAGAATTTGTATATACTGGATTTGACCCAGTTACATTAAAATGGATTTGCTTGTTAGTATTTATTGCTGCCACAGGTAAATCAGCACAAATACCCTTATATGTTTGGTTACCAGACGCTATGGCTGGTCCTACACCAGTTTCTGCTTTAATTCACGCCGCAACGATGGTTACCTCAGGTATCTACCTAATCGCAAGAATGAGTTGGATGTTTTATAATGCACATGAAGTTCTAGCTTTTATAGCCATTATAGGAGCATTGACTGCGGTTTCTGCGGCTATGACTGCAATTGCGCAGAATGATATCAAAAAAGTATTAGCTTATTCAACGGTATCTCAATTAGGTTTCATGTTTATGGCTCTAGGAACTGGTTCTTTTACAACTGCTATTTTCCATGTTATGACCCACGCTTTTTTTAAAGCCTGTTTGTTCTTGGGTTCTGGTTCTGTAATCCATGCTATGGAACACGCACACGCTGCTCCTGACCCTCAAGATATTCGTTTTATGGGCAACCTCAAAAAATATATGCCTCATACTAGTAAAACCTTTTTAATATCAACATTAGCAATTGCTGGTATTCCTCCCTTAGCAGGTTTCTTTTCAAAAGATGAAATCTTAGGAAAAGCATTTGCAGCAGGTCATGAAAACTCCATTTATTATTTAGTTTGGCTTATTGGTATTTGTACGGCTTTTATGACTGCATTTTACATGACTCGTCTTTATGTTTTAACTTTTGAAGGAAAAGAAAGATTTCAATATCATAATACTCATGATGAACACCATGTACATCACGGTCATGATGAACATCACCATGAACCACATGAATCTCCTGCCATAGTTACTATCCCTTTGTGGATTTTAGCTGGTTTAGCAATAGTTGGAGGATTTTTAGGTTTACCAGAAATTATTGGACATGGGCATTATAATTGGATTTCTCATCACTGGTTAGGCGGTGGTGGTTCCCCATTAGTAAAAAATATTACTCACCATGCTTCTTTTGTTACTGAGATTATTTTAATTTTACTTTCTATTGGAATTGGTGTAGCTGGGGTTAGTTTGGCGTGGAAATTATATACAAATCAAGGTCTAAAAGGTGATGAAATAATTAAATCTAAATTAGGTAGTTTCTATACTGTCCTAGAAAACAAATTTTATGTAGATGAATTTTATAATTTTATGATTGTAAGACCTTTTGTGTTCATTTCTGATAGATTTATTATGTTTTTAGATAAAGAAATTATTGATGGCGCGGTAAATGGTGCAGGTGATTTAACGGACACCACTGGAAATATTATCAAGAAATTACAGTCTGGTGTAGTTCAAAATTATGCTTTGATTATGGTTTGCGGTGTCATTGCAATCATTGCTTATTTGATGATTTAAATTTTATCTTATAAAGTCATACTTTTTAAGCTGGTAAATTATTTGCCAGCTTTTTTTATTTTTGCAAGATGGAAAAAAATAAAATCATTCTATTTGGACCGGGTCCCTTATTCAAAGGAGGAATTTCCAACTATAATACTTCATTAGCAAAAGCTTTGTATAACCAGTCTAATACCAAAATATACATTCTTTCTTGGACTCAACAATATCCAGCAATCATACCGAGAGATTTTATAGATAGAAATTCTAAACAAAATTTTTTAGAAAATACCAATATTCCTATTGAATACATAACGAATTATAACAATCCCTTAACTTGGAACCAAACCGTTCAAAAAATTTTAGAAATTAATCCCATAATAGTAATTTTTCAATGGGCAATAGCATTACAAGGAATTCCACTAGGATTTATTGTGAAAAGTATAAAAAAAAGAAATCCTAATATTGAAATTATTTTTGATTTACATTTGGTTCAACAGAAAGAATCTAGCGCAGTTGATAAATTTTGTACAAAATTTGGTTTAAAAAATGTTAATACTTTTATTGTACATGCTTATAAAACAGCTGAAGAATTACAAAAACTCTTTCCTAATAAAAAATTCCAATTGACTGAAAGCGGTGAAAGGAATCAAAATGAACCATCTATTATCAAGCTATATCATCCAATTTATGATTTATTTCAGCCCAATACAAATTTTGATAAAGAAAAAGTCAAACAAGAAATGGGTCTAAATGAACATGTATTCTTATTTTTTGGATTTATTAGAAAATATAAAGGTTTACATTGGGTTTTGCCTGCATTTGCTGAACTTTTAAAACAAAGGAAAGATGTTTCGTTAATCATAGCTGGAGAATCCTTTTGGAATACATTAGATAATAAAAAATGGAGTACAAAAATAAAAAAAACGCTGTTTGGTTTAGCAAAAAAACTAGTTTTACGTAAAAATGATAATGAAGAAGAAAACTACCAACCTCTTAAAATGATTGAGGAATTAGGTATTCAACAGTATGTTAGAGTGTTTAATAGATTTATTCCAAACGAAGAAGTACATCAATATTTTCAAGTAAGTGATGCCATATTAACATTTTACGAAACTGCTACGCCCTCTGGAGTGGAATCTTTATCTTATAATTTTTTATTACCAGTTTTAGCCACCAAAGTAGGTCATTTCCCAGAGACCATTCAAGAAGGTTTTAATGGATATTTAGCAGAACCCGGAAATATTCAAGATATGGCAAAAGTTATGAATCTTTTTATAGAAAATCCTATCGATAAAAAAAATATTCAAAACATTGCTGATAAACTTTCTTGGAAAAATTATGCAGATGCAATTTTAAAACCTTATAAAAGTCAAGTTGAATAATTGATTTACTAAACTAAAATTTTTTGTATTAAAAAAATCAATATCAAATAATTAAAAATTTTTTAATATTTTTTAACATTAAAAGTCAAAAAAAAACTCTTTTATTTAGAATTCAAACATAATTTTGCACTAGAATTGTTATAAGAATGCGACTTTTTATCATTATATTTTTATTCATATTAACAGCTATTCAAATTAAAGCAGAGCCCTTAGATAGCAGTTTCACCAAAAAACCCAAAACTCGTTTTGAAACCTTAAAAGAATTTTACTGGTCTAAATTTCAAATTGATTTAAACGACTCCGAAAACGATATAGAATTATATTCCTTTATTAAACGATGGTATAATACTCGTTATAGGTATGGAGGAAAATCTAAATGGGGAACAGATTGTTCTGGATTTACGGGCTTATTATGCGATTCATTATATGGTTTTGATTTAGCAAGAACTGCTTATGAACAATATGACCCAAGATTTCATGTAAATAAATCTGATTTAAAAGAGGGAGATTTAGTATTTTTTAAAATTGGTTGGAATCGTTTAATTTCTCATGTAGGGTTATATTTAGGTAATCATAAATTTGTTCATGCTGCTATTTGGGGTGGTGTAATTATAAGCGATTTAAGAGAGCCTTACTATGCTAGATGGTACTACTCAGCTTCAAGAAATATCCCCTATTTGAAAAATATAAAATCAAAAGGAAAAGACCTAAAAAAAATAGCTTTACAAATATTTGAAAGCCAAATAGATTAATTTTTTTTAGAATAAAATTTGAAAATTTGAAAATTTTAATTTTGAAAAACAAATTTTAATCTTAAATTTGCAGGAATTTTTACATTTATGAAAAAAGTATTAGTAATTATCTTGATAATTCCATCTTTACTGATGGTATCTTGTAAAAAACAGCCAGAAGCTTGTTTATCTGCGGATAAAACAATCGTTAATATTGGTGAAACTGTAAATTTTACTTCTTGTGCAACGGATGCAGAAAAAGTTAGTTGGGATTTTGGTAACGGAAGTAAAGCAGAAGGTACTTCAGCATCTCAATCTTTCAATGCTGCTGGGTCTTATCTTGTAACTATGACGGCTAAATCCAAAAAAGATAAAAAATGGGATAAGGCATCTATCGTTATAACTGTAAAAGAGCCTGTTAAAGACCGTTTTATTACTAAAATCTTACTAAAATCTTTCCCGGCTACTCCTCCTCAAGGTGGTACTTGGGATACTACTATAACGGGGATTCCTATTCCCTTACCTGGAAATGCACCTGAACCTGATATAAACGTTGTTTTTAAAGCTTCTAACAATTCTTGGTCCGTTAATTTAGGAACTACAAATGATGTTACTCAAGCCCAGTTACCCTTATCTTGGAATTATGAACATCAATGGATTCGTACCCTCAATCAAGATTATCAGATTGTGATTTCTGATGCTGATTTTAGTGTAAGTGGCGGAATTCCACCAACAATTACAAACTTTAATACTCCCATGAAGACCTTTACCTTCAATCCCAGAACAGCATCTTTAGCAGGTAATAAGTTAATATTAAATGATGGAGGCTATGAGGTAGAGATTCATTTTGAAGAAAGATAATATCATATTTATTATTTGTATCATAATTACAAGAGCCGTTTTATAACGGCTTTTTTTATTGATTTTCTTTTGATATAAGTAAAAAAATCTATAATTTTGCATTTATGATTTTATTACAAACTCAACAACCACAAGGTCCTAGTTTATTAAGTAATTTACTGTTGTTTGGTGGCATAATGATTATTTTCTATTTTTTCATGATACGTCCTCAACAACAAAAAATCAAAAAAGAAAAAGAATTTCGTGAAAGTTTAAAAAAAGGAGACAAAATTGTTACGATTGGAGGTTTGCACGGTAAAATTGTTCAGATTGATGAAAAAACGGTAATTGTTGAAGTAGATAATCATGTAAAATTAACCTTTGAAAAGGAAGCAATCAAAAGTATATCACCACAAAACTCCTAAAAAAATTGAATCATGAACATTTTAAGAGGGATTGATGCTTATGCAAAATTAATATCCATAATTTTTTATCCCTCTTTTTTGCAGGCTTTAATGGCTTCATTTTTAATTTCCCAACCTTATAATCAATGGGCTGTTTGGTTTTGTTTTCTCATTTTACCTTTAATTTTTTCGTTAGTTTATTTGCGTTTTTCTAAAATGCCCAAAACCCATCAATGGATTGTGCCCAAAGAATTTAGAATTTTTCCTTTATTTTTTGCTTTAACTGGAACAACAGTCTTTTATTTCGTTTTCTCCAATCAAGAGTCTGTTTTAGTTAAAGTAATTACTTTATCTTCCATTTTATTAACTGCATTTGCATTGCCTATTACTTACTTCTGGAAAATTTCCTTACACATGATTGGCATGGGAGCTTTTACCGTATTTATGTTTCTTTACTTTGAGTTTCATTGGTTTTATATACTCTTTTCTATAGTTTCTTCTCAGCAGGTAGCTTGGGCAAGAATTTTTTTAAAATCCCATGATATATGGCAAATATTGGTGGGTTATGGACTTGGTATAGCATGTTTTCTGGCTGCTTACTATTATTACTCATAAATCAATTAGCAATGAAAATTCAAAGTTATACTTTAAGAATGCGTGAGGGAGACGTAGGAACTAGGACTACCTTTTGATGCTAATGATTATTCTAAACAACAGGTTCTAAAATTTCATTTTTTAAAACATCTGGAATTTCTCTAAATTCATATAATTGATTTCTTAATTTAGGAATAAAACCCGCATCGATAATGCATTGTTGAATTTCTTTTGCTGTAAAACGATAAGGAGCACCGGCAGCAGAGACCACATTTTCTTCTATCATAATTGAACCCAAATCATTAGCACCAGCGTATAAACATACTTGTGCAACTTTCGGACCAACCGTTAACCATGAGGCTTGAATATTTTTAATATTTGGTAACATGATTCTGCTCAAAGCAATCATTCTAATATATTCATTTGGAGTAACTTTATTTTTAATTCCTTTTTTACGGTTCAATAGAGTACCATCATCTTGATATGGCCATGGAATAAAAGCTAAAAATCCATTAGCATGCTCAGGTTTTTGGGCTTGAACTTCTCTTAACCAAACTAAATGTTCAAATCTTTCTTCAATGGTTTCAATATGCCCAAACATCATAGTTGCACTGGTGGTAATATCCAATTGGTGAGCACAACGCATTACTTCTAACCACTCTTCACCAGAACATTTACCATTAGAAATTAACCTTCTAACTCGATTATTTAAAATTTCTGCACCAGCACCCGGTAAAGAATCTAAACCTGCTTCTTTTAAAATCGAAAGAGTTTCAGTGAAAGACAATTTGCTAACTTCTGAAATATGTACAATTTCAGGAGGACCTAAGGAATGTAATCTTAAATTGGGGTACCATTGTTTGATTCTTTGGAATAAATCTCTATAAAACTCTATACCTAATTCAGGGTGATGTCCTCCTTGTAATAACAATTGGTCGCCTCCCAAAGCTAATGTTTCTTCAATTTTTCTTTTATAGGTCTCATCATCAGTTATGTAGGATTCTGGGTGCCCAGGCACACGATAAAAGTTACAAAATTTACAATTTGCAACACAAACATTGGTAGTATTTACATTTCTATCAATCTGCCATGTAACAATATTGGAAGTATCTTTTTTATGAAATAAACGCATTTCATTTGCAACATACATTAAGTCAGGAGTTTGTGCATATTGATATAAAAATACACCTTCCTCAATACTTAAAAACTCAAAATTTAGAGCTTTTTGGAGTAAATTTTCAACGGTATAACTCATAATGATTAGACAAAATTAAATGGATAACAATTATTGAGCAAATTTTGTTTGAAAAACTTTTGATAAAAAAAACCTCTGAATACAAATCAGAGGTAGAAGTATCTTTTATTTATAGGGCGTATCCCTCACGCTTAAAGAGATTTGTTCTTATTCTCTCATAATTGCTTTAACAATAATGCTTATTAATACAATAATGAATATTATTCCTAACATCTTATCTCAAAACAATTTGAAAAGTAGAACCATTAATAGTAACATTGGCATAAGAATCGCAATTACCATTTCCATAATCTACTGTTCGAGTAGTTTTACCTTGTGGAGTAATTTCCAAAATACCGGACACAATCCATTTACAATTTAGTTTGATATGCAAAGGAGTACTTTGTTTAACGTTTACATTAAAAATTTTACCGGATCGTGTTACCCCCGATGCAGTCCCCCAAATTTTATATTCATCATCAAAAGGATTTAAAACAGTATTTTCTCCCGCAGTCCATTCACGGGTTCTTTCGGATTGCCAAGTGATAGTTCCTCCATTATTATGTAAAAGAACAGTATCTTTAATGCTTACATTAAAAAATAAATTTCCTGAATTATTTCTGCCACCATTAGTTACGGATTTAAAAAATTTGTGTTGGTGAAATTCTGTACCATTACCCACAAAATAGTCTTGGGTTCTTATGGTATGAACAGAAGCGGAATCTCTGTAATTGCCTGTCCAATTGACAATAATTTTGCCTTTTCTATATCTTCCATCCCAAGTTGAACATAAACAACCTTGAACAGAATTTCCAAAATCTATGGTTAAATTTCTTGTAGGGGATGTAGTATCAATAGAAACTACTGCACAAGCAGGCAATAGCAAATTTTGAGTTTTACCTAATTTATCTTTTGTAGCTTTGTCTACTACATCTAAAACATTGGTAGCTTCTCTTTCCGCTACATCATTATC
>CALLMJ010000050.1 GCA_938006875.1 uncultured Bacteroidia bacterium | reverse complement strand
TAATATCTTTTTCATATCTACATTAACTCTACCGCTAAATAAATAAACTTTTAATGAAATACCAAATAAATTTTAATTTTAATAAAAAAGCTGCCCATAAAGAGCAGCTTAACTTTAACATATGAACATAAAATAAACTATACTAACTTAGAAAGAAGTTCTTTTTTCTTTGCGTCAAATTCTTCTTGAGTAAGAACACCCATTTCTTTTAATTCACCGAGTTGTTTAAGAGTAGCCATAATTTTTTCTCTTTCTGCATCAGTATTGTTGGTATTATTATTTGTAGGAGTTTGATTTTTATTCTGGTTCTGATTTTGGTTATTCATCATTTGATTAACCATATTCATACCCATATTCATTTCTAACATGGTTTTCATCATATTTCCTGCATTATTATCACCACCACCCGTATTTTCTTTGGTCATACCTAAACCTGTTTGCATTTGAAGGAACTTATTCATGTCATCAACGTTTTGGGAAAGATTAAGTTTATTAGCGAGGTTAGTAAGTTCCATTTCATTTTCAAGCATTTTTTCTTTACGTTTAGTTCTTAACTTCATGTTATTTTTGACCATTTCGTCAAGTTCTGCTTGAAGTTCTTCTGGTAAATTGATGCTTTCAACATTGAAAGACTTAATTTCAAGACCAATAGCTTCTAAATCTTTGTTAATAAATGGTAAAAGCTCTGCTCCTAAATCTGCTCCCATGGAAGCCAAATCCAGGATAGATTTACCAGTTTTTCCAATAGAAGAAGTAAATTTGGTAATTATAAGACCTCTAAATCTGTCAATAATTTCATCGGTAGTTACTTTGGAATCAGTACCTGCAACTTCTGTAAAAAATTTAGGGGCATCAACTACTTTGAAATATAAATTACCAAATGCTCTTATCCTTACAGCATCAAATTCAGGGTCTCTAATTAAAATGGGTTGTTTAGTACCCCATTTAATTTCTAATTGTTTAGTAGAAACAAAGTAAACATCACATTTGAAAGGAGAATTAAAACCATATTTCCAACCTTTCAAAGTAGAAAGAATAGGCATATTTCTAGTAGAAAGTTCATGACGACCAGGTCCATAAACATCTGCTAATTTTCCTTCATTTAAGAAAAGTGCTACTTGTGATTCTCTTACCACTAATTGTGCTCCCATTTTAATTTCCCTATCTTCATCAGGAAATTTATAGATTATCGTATCATTAGAATCGTCTAACCATTCAATAATTTCAATGAACTGGTTTGAAAAAAATTTAAAAATTCCCATTTTATATTGTGGTTAAAATTGTTTTTGAAATATTTTACGTAAAATTACCGAAAAGGTTTCGCTCAAAAAAATATTTAACAAATTTTATGAATTATTTCTTTCTCCAAATCGGTACAGTTGAGCAGGGCTCTCCATAAAATAATTTTTTAACATAATTGGATAACTTTTGGCTTGCCAATACATAAGCAGAATTGGGTATATTTTTTTCACCACAACCTTTGATTACTACATTCTTATCTTGAAAATTATCATAACTTAATTCATGAAGAATTTTATAGTAATAAGCATCAAGAAAATTCTCTTTTTTTCCCAAAAATGCTTCTGCATGAACTTCATTTAATGAAGTAGCAATAATCATATAAGCCCAAGTTGGAATGATAGCATCTTCAGAACAGTAAATACAAACAATTTGATTTTCATATTGTTTCCAATCATAATTTTTCACCATTTCTCTAAAATCTTTTTCTTTTAGGATTAATCCCATAAAAAGAAAATGTTTAATATCTAATTCTTGAATCGGTTGTTTGGGATAAAAATCTTCAAGATTGAAGGTCAGTATAGCACTATTTGCAACTTTGTTTACAAGGATATCTTCCATAAAACATAAATTTTTTGTTTCAACATTTTTTACAAAGAAAAAATTTTTTTGGGTAAAAAAATTAAGAAAATTTTTAAGTTATTGTTTATCAGAAAAATAAAATTTAATGCCTATCTCAATTAGTTATTGAATAGCTTTTATTAGTAAATTCGCATAAATTTTTGTATAATCAAAATGAACGCAGTCTTAATAGAAAGTACTAAGTTTTCACCAGAGGTTTTGTTTGATAAAAGTAAAGGTGTTATTAATTTTACTGGAAAACTTTACCCTGCTAACGCTACTGAATTTTTTAACCCTATTCATGAAATGATTATTGATTATATCAAATCAAACTCTGAAATTACGCTTAACTTCATGTTAACTTATATTAATTCTAGTGCAACAAAATTAGTCATACGTTTATTTGAAGAATTAGATTTGTATTATGAAAATGGAAAAAAAATTTTAGTAAACTGGTATCATGATGAGTTAGATGATGATATGATTGAAGTAGGGGAAGATATCTCCGAATTAGTGAATATACCAATAAAAATTTATTCCAATTGATTAAATTTGACTTTTCTACTTTTTATTTCTTTTGTTTCATTAACAATTTTTTGGTTAATATCCCTTGCAGTAATAATCTTTAAAAAAAAACCAATTGAAATTAATACAGAAAATCTTGAACTCGGTATTTCTATTGTAATTGCAGCTAAAAATGAATATGTAAATTTAAAAAATCATCTTGATTACTGGCTGGATTTGGATTATACAAATTATCAAGTGATTATTGTTATTAATAATACCAATGATGAAAGCTATAAATTTTTACAAAATATTAAAAACCATAAACTTAAAGTAATTAACTTAGAATCTACTCCAATAGAATGGTCACCTAAAAAATTTGCTTTAACTAAAGGTATATTAAATGCTGATTATGAATATATTGTATTAACAGATGCAGATTGTAAACCACTTTCTAATCAATGGTTAAAATATTACAATACTTCATTTCAAAATGGAAACCAAATAGTTTTGGGTTTAAGTCCTTATGCAAGTAAAAAAATGTGGTTTAATTGTTTAATTGAATGGGAAACTTTTTTTACGGCTTATTTATATAGTTTTACTGCATTATTACAATCGCCTTATATGTGCGTCGGTAGAAATTGGGGTTTCAAAAAAGTTATTTTTTTTCAAGAAAAAGGATATGAAAAACATAAAAATGTATTAAGTGGAGACGATGATTTATTTATACAAAATTTAGAAAAAAAATATAAATTTGATGTATTGTTTAGTCCAGCTTCTCAAACGATTTCTAATCCCAAAACTCAATTTATAGATTATTTAAAACAAAAAAAAAGACATTATTCAGCAAGTAAATATTACAAATTAACCACTAAATTTTTATTATTTACACTGAATTTTATGCAGTTCATCAGTTTATTTTGGATATTTAATACAATAAATATTTTGGAAAATAAAATTTTGTTATTATCTTTGTGTTTAATGAACTTTGTTAAATTTACATCTATGCAAATATTTACACACAAAACTGGCTTTCGGATCCCTATGATTTTTAACTTTTTTGGCGAATATATCTTTCTTATGTTTCAAATCATAGTTTTACCTTTTTCTTTTAGTAAATCAAAACAATGGAAATAGATAGTAATATATTGGAAAACTTGTCTCCAAGAGCTAAGGAAGATTTATTTTTGGTTCAAAATGCTTTGAATGGGAATACAAAATCCTATGAAAAATTAATGAATCGATATAAAAGAAATGTATATTATATTGCTTTAAAGTTACTTCAAAATGAAAATGATGCAGAAGATGCCACTCAAGAATGTTTCATGAAAGCTTTTGCTTCTCTTGATAAATACGAAGCAAAATTTGCTTTTTCAACGTGGCTTTACAAAATCGCTTCAAATACTTGCGTGGATATCTATAGAAAAAAGAAAATAGAAACGTTTTCACTTGCATCAAGCACTCATGATGATGAAGGAAACGAAATTCAAATCAATGACACTAAATTTTTAACGCCCGATAATGGTCTTGAAAAAAAAGAAAGAAAAGAAATCATCAATAAAATTGTAAGTTCATTACCTGAAAAATATAGAGTTCTAATTGAATTAAGATATTACGAAGAACTTAGCTATGATGAAATTGCAGTTTCTACAAATTTACCTCTAGGAACTGTAAAAGCTCAATTAAAAAGAGCCAAAATGATTCTTCAAGAATTAATTATCAAAATGGATGATTTCTAATTCTCTTCATTTAATTATTATAGGTTGCGGAGGTCATTCAAAATCCATAACTGAAATTGCTAAATCATTTAATTACAATATTTTAGGTTATTTAGATGATGATTTATCTAAACCTAATGTTTTGGGAAAAATTCAGGATATAAACAAATTTTCTAATTGCTATTTTGTTCTAGGTATTGGGGGTATAACAAATTTAAAATCAAGGTTTAGTCTAATACAATCTCTGGAAAATTATTATCCTTTTTTTATTAATTTAATATCTCCTTATTCTTTAATTAGTCAGAACCTAAAAATAGGTAT
Source organism: uncultured Bacteroidia bacterium (assembly GCA_938006875.1). GTDB lineage: Bacteria > Bacteroidota > Bacteroidia > J057 > CALLMJ01 > CALLMJ01. The sequence goes on along the minus strand of CALLMJ010000050.1, from coordinate 36,517 downwards.
AGGGAATACCGTTCATCCTTATGCTTTTGTAAACTCCCATGTTACAATTGGTAATTTTTGCATTATTAATACCCGTGCAACTATTGAACACGATTGTGTAATAGGTAACAATGTCCATATATCAACAGGAGTAATATTAAATGGTGAAGTACAAATCGGGAATCATGTTTTTATTGGTAGTGGTACAATAATAAAAAATCAAGTTAAAATTACTGATAATGTCATTATTGGAATGGGTAGTGTGGTTCTCAAAGATATTCAAGAACCAGGAATTTATGCAGGAAATCCTTTAAAAATTATTGAAAAAATTAATTGATAAAAAAAATTAATACCTTTGTAAAAATAAATTATGAATTTAAAAACTGAATTACTCAAATTTTTTTATGAATATCCTGGTGAATCCTTCAATGCAAAACAAATATATAGCAAAACCCAGTTAAAAAATCAAATTCATTTAGAACAAATATTCCAAGCTCTTAAAGAGTTAGCAAATGAAGGAGAATTAATTCAACAAACAACCTCAAAATTTAGTTTAAATATTGTAGGAAAAACTTTTGAAGCAACTGTTGAAGATATTCAATTAGAACATTATGAAACATGGGTAAATGTACTTGCTGAACGAGTTTATGTTCCAATATCCAACAAATATTTTTTAATGGTAGGAGATAAGGTGATTATTAAAATTTTAGAACAAAAATTAAGATATTCCTATGGAGAATTAGTGGAATGGTTAGAAGGAGAAAAACGTAGTTTTGTTGGAAAAATTATCAAAGATACAAACAGAATATTTTTTGTCCCAGATGATAAAAAAATTCCTTGGGAATATGATATCACTTCAAAAGTTAAAAGAGAAGAAATAGGAAAAAAAGCTTACGCAAAATTAGTGGTGAATCAAAATGGTAATCCAGAATTAGAAATTATAAAAATTCTTGGGGACCCTGGAAATCACCAAACGGAAATTCATTCCATTATCTATGAATTTGGTTTATTAGAGGGTTTTTCTGATGAAGCCATCAAAGAAGCTGAGGAATTACCAGAAAAAATTCCCGCTGAAGAATATCAAAAAAGAAAAGATTTTCGTATCATTCCTACTATAACTATTGACCCAGAAGATGCTAAAGATTTTGATGACGCATTGAGTTTACAAATTTTAGAAAATGGAAATTATGAAGTAGGAGTTCATATTGCTGATGTTTCCTACTATGTTAAAATGGGTTCCATATTAGACCAAGAAGCTTATCAAAAAGCAACTTCAGTTTATCTAGTGGATAGAACTATTCCCATGTTACCCGAAAAAATTTCTAATTTTTTATGTAGTTTAAGACCTAACGAAGACAAATTAGCCTTTTCAGCAGTTTTTGAATTAGATAAAAATGGAAAAATTATAAACGAATGGTTTGGTAGAACTATCATTCACTCTATGAAAAGGTTTACTTACGAAGAAGCTCAAGCAATATTAGAAAATTCAGATGGTGAATGGTCAGAATTTTTAAAAACTTTAAATATTTTGGCTTATGCTTTAAGAAATAAACGTTTTAAAAATGGAAGTATCAACTTTGAGTCCGAAGAAATACGTTTTAAATTAGACGAAAACAATAAACCTATTAAAATTATGCCAAAAGTTCGTAAAGATGCCCATAAACTCATTGAGGATTTTATGCTTTTGGCTAATCAAAGAGTTTGTAGATTGATTGCGAAATCCAAAAAAATTCCTATGGTTTTTCGTGCTCACGACCAGCCTCAACAAGACAAATTGTTAGACTTAAAAAACTTTTTGGAAACTTTGGGTTATCATCTCGATTTGAGTAACGAAAAAGCATTCAGAAAAACTCTGGGTCAAATTAATCAAAAAATTGAAGGAACTCCACTAGGAGATTTGGTTGCTAATATTGCAATCAGAAGTATGGCAAAAGCTGTTTACCAACCCGAAAATATTGGTCATTATGCTTTAGCTTTTGATCATTATACCCATTTTACTTCTCCTATTAGAAGGTACCCCGATTTGATGGTTCACAGAATATTACAACAGTTCTTAGAGAACCCCAAAAAAATCTTGTATGAAGAAGAACAACTTAAAAAAATGTGTAAACACTGTTCTTTGCAAGAAAAAAAAGCTTCTGATGCTGAAAGAGCTTCAATTAAATACAAATTGGTAGAGTATTCCTCAGACTATGTGGGTCAAATTGTAGAGGGAACCATCTCCGGTGTTACTGGCTGGGGTTTTTATGTTCAAATGTTAGATATTAGGGCCGAAGGGCTTGTTTCTATCAGAAATCTTAAAGATGATAATTATTTTTATGATGAAAAAAACTTCTGTATTTTAGGACGTAAAACTCAAAAAAGGTTTCAATTAGGGGACAAAGTAAAAGTAAAAATTCTCAAAACAGATATTCAACATAGAACCATAGACTTAGAATTAGTTTCTTCTGAAAAGTATGGAAATTATGAAAAAGTTGAAAACTTTGAGTTTTTTAAAGGGAATAAAAATTCTAAAAGAAGTTCTAGAAAGAAAACAAAAGGAAGTAAAAAGTAGTAAATAATTAATTGTGAGGGAAGCGGAGGGAGCTTAGCTACTCTACTTTTTGAAACTTTTGAAAAAAGTGGAAGAAGGATTATGATATATTAAGCTTGCCGAAATGCCGCAGCATACAACGAGGCCCTAAGCAAGCCCGACCATAACAGTGGGTGGCATATTATTGAAACCATTTTAGGATTTCTTCATTCTTAAGCTCATACAAAATGGGATTTCCATAAGGATCATAAAATTTATTTTCCGATTGAAATAAATCTTCAACTAAATTTCTGATTTCTTTTTCTATGAGTGGCTGTTCTTTGGAAATGGAAATGGGTTTGATAATGGTTTTTACTAACTCTTCATGAAAATTATTCACGTAATTATCCAAATATTTTAAACTGTTTAAAATTTGATTGATAAAATTATGAAGATTGGTGATTTTTAATTCTACGGGTAAACCTTTCATTAAAATACCGTTATTATCTAACTGAAAATCAAAACCTAATTGTTGAAATGTTTTTGAATTTTCTTGAAAAACTAATAAATCAGGGTTAGATAAATGGATTCTTTCGGGGTACAACATTTGTTGAGTATGCAAACCTTGTTGAATTTTGGGTAAATATTTCTCAAATAAAATTCTAAAATGTGCATTTTGTTGAGGAAAAATCCATAATTTATTTTGAAAATTGGTGATAATAAATTGGTTATATACTTGGAATGCAGTCCAATTTAAGTTTAAATTATCAGTAGAAAAAAGGAGTTTTTGGGTTTCTTCATTTTTTGAATTGATAGGTTGATAGAGTATATTTAAACTTTTTTGAATATCAATTTCATTAGATGATGGTTGTTTTTGTTGCTTGAATTGCTTGATGGTTGTTTCACCTTCTAAATGTACTTTTTGTTGATTAACAATGTTTTGGAAAGCATCATATTCTATATCTTCAACATGAAATTTTGCAATGGCTTTTCGTACAGCCGCATGTAAAATGGAATAAACAAAATTTTCATTTTCAAATTTGATTTCTGTTTTCGTTGGGTGAATATTAATATCAACTTCTGAAGGGTGAATTTGAATAAAAATGACAAAAAAGGGAAATTCGCCTTTGGGAATAATATTTTCGTAGCACTTAAAAATGGCATGATTTAAGAAGTTAGACCTTATAAATCTTTGATTAACAAAAATATATTGTTCACCTCTTGAAGATGTAGCGGTTTCTGGAGAACCTACATAACCTTTAATTCCGAGATTGGGAGTTTCTTCATCTACTAAAAGCAAATGCTCTTCATTCCATTGGCTGAAAATATCTAAAATTCTGTTTTTTAAGGAATTAGGCTTTAAATCTAATTGTAAATTATCATTTGAATAAAATTGCAAGGATTTATCAGGGTGGGAGAGAGCAATATGAATAAACTCATTTAATAAATGTTTATATTCAACGGGATTGGTTTTTAAAAATTTTCTTCTCGCTGGAATATTATAAAATAAATTTTTTACTTGAATAAGAGTACCTTTTCCCAAAAAAGCTGGTTGATTGAGTATAAATTTACCGCCTTCAACTTCTATTTGAGTACCTATATCTTGGTTTTCAGGTTGAGTAATTAAAGTTACTTTAGCGACAGAGCTAATACTTGCTAAAGCTTCGCCTCTAAAACCCATGGTTTTAATTTGAAATAAATCTTCAACGTTGGAAATTTTAGAGGTTGCGTGCCTCTCAAAGCAAAGTTTTGCATCTATTGGGTTCATACCTTTTCCATTGTCTTTTACTTGAATTAAGGTTTTTCCTGCATCTTTGATATGAACTTGAATTTGGGTAGAACCTGCATCAATAGAATTTTCTAGTAATTCTTTTAATACGGAGGCTGGTCTTTGAACAACTTCACCAGCAGCAATTTGATTGATAAGAGCATCAGGTAATCTTTTTATGACGGACATTTTCTATTAAAAACTAACTTTATAAAAAGTAAACAATCTTCCTCTTGCTTTGTAAACAACTAATATAGCTTCATCATTGCTAATTTGTTCACATGCTGAACGATAAAAATAATCTCTTGCAGAAAAATCATTAAAAAAAGGTTTCGGTTGGCTATTCACTTTTCCTTCATTTACAATTTGATAATAAATATTATGACCAATTCCACGTATGTAATATTTATAAAAAATAACTACTTTTTCGGGTGTAATGATAGGAACATACGATAACTGTTGGGGAAATTCTGAACTTTGTCTTTTTTCTACAATAGATGTCCATTCTATTTTTCCTTCATTATCAATTGAAATTACTGCTACATCATTATAATTGTAGACCATTCTGTCTCTATAATACATTCCAGGACCGTAATATCCATAATACATATTAGAAGAAGAATAGGTACTGTAAAAACGTTCCGTAAACAAAACAATACCACCATCAGACCTTAAAACCATTTTATCTAAGTAAAAATCCATAAGTTCCTTACCTCTATAAATTTGTTTTTGTGACATATATCTTTCCAAAAAAGATTGTTCTAATTTATCGGTTTTTTGGTTGACAATTTCTAAAGTTTCATGATCAATACGGAAATAAATCGTGCCAATAATAGAACTTGAATTTAAATTAGAATAGAAACCTCCTAAAAATAAATCTTCATTTTTATCAATTTTAAAAATAATGTCTGTGATAAAACGATTATCAGCATGTAAAGGAATAGAATTAACTTTTTGAATATCTGGTTGATATTTATAGATGACATATTGATAATCACTAGGTTGCGAACCTTTTCCTTTTTTCTCTTTACTTAAAACAAAAATATTCCCTTGATTAGAAATTTCAACTTGAAAAATTTCTAATAAGTCAGAATTATAAATGATTTCAAATTTCCCTTCTTTAAAAGTGTCATCTTCATTATTAAAAGTAACATACCGAAAATCAATAAAGTTTTTTTGAATAGAAAAAGTAAAACCTAAAAATCTTTGAGTATTAAAAGATTTTTTGAATTTTAAATTAGAAAACTTAGCAGAGTTATCAATTCTCAAAACAGAAATATTATCTGATAATTTTTTTCCATCAATATCATAATGAAACATCTTGGTAATTTGTTCTTTATTAAAAGTTTCATTGACAAATAAAAATATGTTTTCACCTACAACGGATAAATTGGCTATATCAGAATTGAGAGTTTGTTCGTAAACTTCTTTTACCCATTGGCGTTTAAAATTTTCATCGTATTTATAGATACCAATATTTCTTTTGGAGCTTTTCGATATAGGGGCAATAGTAACCAATCCTTTATCAACTTTACAATAATCAAACCATAAAGGTTTGGGTTCTTTAGGGCTTAAAGCTAATGTTGCTTCAATTTTTTGAGCTTTTAAGGTGTAGTTCAATAAAATGAAAATGCTAATTAAAAAGATTTTTTTCATGTTTTAAAAGCTAATAATTTCAAATTCTACTCTTCTATTTTTTTGTCGGGTTTCTTCATCTACTTCTTCCACTAAGGGTTTTGACATACCATAACCTTTGATTTCTAAACGATTGGGTGCAATTCCTTTTTTCATTAAATATACTTTTACTTCCATAGCTCGCAGTTCTGATAATTTTTGTTTGGTTTCTGGTTGCCCTGTTCCGTCGGTATGTCCATTGATTCTTACTCTAACCGTTTTGTTGATTTGTAAAAATTGTACTAATCTATCTAATTCAGGAAAAGATTCGGGTCTTAAACTTGCTAAACCGATATCAAATTCTATGTTATTGAGTTTAGTTACTGTTCCAATTTTCAATTTTTCTAGTTCAATATCTAAACGGATTTCTGAATACCTTTGAAACTCATCAATTTTTATGTAATGTGTTTTAAAAATATAACCTAAGGAAAAAAATCCAATACTCATTTTATGGGTATCTGGTAAAATGATTTGATAAATACCGGTTTCAGGATTTGAAGTACCTGCTTTGTATTTAGAGCCATTGGTTTCATCCATTAAATAAACTTCTGCAGGTAAGAATTTTTTTGTATCTTTATCTCTGATGTAGCCTGTAATGGTTGTGGGAGTTAAAGAAATAGCTTGAGGTGGATTGATGGGGTCTCTAGTAGAGATAATCCATAAATCTACCCCTCCTTTTCTGTCAGTTAATGCTAATGTACCATCATTGGATTCTGTAAATCCAACGGCAACGTAATCTCCAGAAGGAACTTCACGTACTGCTGTAAAAGAGTCATTATTTTTACCACCAAGACTTTTCGTCCATATAATATTTTTTTTATTAAACTTAATAACCCAAGCATCATAAACTCCATTATGCCCTTTTACGTCCCCATCTAACGAATTGGTCATTCCACAAACTAAAAAATTTCCATCGTAGCCCACAGAAATCATATTGGCGCCTTCATCACCAGAACCTCCGTAATTATTAGTCCATAATATTTTACCATCTCTGGGGTCTATTTCCAATAGCCAGAAGTCTCCACCACCTTTATGAAATTTAATATCTCCAGATTTAGAAAAAGAAGTTCCTGCAATCATTACTGTATTTTGAGGAGTTAAAACAACGGAATGAGGTTCATCAAAACTTTCACCGCCATAAGTTTGTATCCATAAAATTTTACCATTTTTATCATATTTAGTAACCAAATAATCCGTTTTTCCACGATTTTTAGGTATATCTTTATTGTCAGAATCTGTAGAACCAATTACTAAAAATCCATCATTGACTTCCACTGCACAATTTGCGGTTTCATTAGACATCCCTCCTAAATTGGATTGCCACTGAATATCTCCTTTATAATTGAGTTTTAATACCCAAAAATCTGTTCCACCTTGATTTTTTTTTATTAAACCATCATTAGAACCCGTAGAACCTCCAATTAAATAACCACCATCTTTAGTGCATATTCCAAAAAGACCTTGATCATTACCTGTTCCACCGTAGCATTTTGCCCATAATATTGTACCCAAAGCATCTATACGGACTACATAAATATCTTTTTTTCCATGATTGTCTTTTACAACCGTATCTTTGGATTCTGAAGAACCTACTAATAAAAAACCACCATCTTTGGAATAATCAATTGCTGTACCTTCTTCATTAAATCTACCTCCAAAATATTTTTGCCATAAGACCATTCCTTTGGAATTAATTTTACAAAACCACATATCAGAATCATAACCGTCACGGTCTAAATCGCCATCTTTAGAACGTGTAGTACCAATCACCCCATAACAACCATCATTAGTATTAACAAAAGCAGCGGCTTGGTCAGTTTGGGAACCACCAAAAGTTTGTTGCCAAAGAATTTGTTGGGCATAGGTAAAAGAATTAAAGAATATAAAAATCAAAAAAAAACGATACATCAATTTAGTTTTCCAAACTATCAAAGCTTGTGCAAAAATAGAAAAGTTATTGCAAAACTTTTAATTTTTTAGTTTTAAATTTTACACTAATCTTACAACCGGTGTAACACTATCAAAACCAATAACTTCTACTTCATTGCCCGGTTCAATATATTCTCCTCTGGATTGAGCATCAAAACGAACTCCTTCAATTTCTATTATTCCACTTGGATTCATAGGTGTTAAAGTTTTTCCTCTTGCATGCAATATTTTTTTTAAATTTCCCGACAAGCTAGTATAACCTTCTTCACTTTCCATTTTGGATTTTAAAATTAAAGCATCTTTCTTTTTTAAAAAGTAAACAATCAGAAAGGTTAATAAACCTAAAATAAGAATCACAACAAAAATTAATTCAATGTATGACATAATTTTTTCTGCAAATATACAAAATTCATTTTGATTTTAGCAAGATTTTATGTATTTAGCGAGCCCCTTATCCTCTCCTCTTATACCTCGACAATTGTTCCTTTGCCTACAACTTCTTAAAGGCTTCCTCTTTCTTCAAATATTTGATTTCCAAAATATATTCATGATGCTGATGTGGATTAGGATTTGACCTGTATAATATTTACCAAAAAGTTTATTAAATTTTTCTTTTTCACGAATATGATAGTAATATTGCAAAATGGAAAGCCATAGGCTTTTCCCAAATCTTCGCGGACGTTAAGTAGAATAGTAGAAGATACAAACAAAAAGCAAATAATAGACGATAAATAGATTATAAATACTAATTATCATGCAAACGCGTATAACCAACACCATTGAGCATGCCATTGATTTACTGAATCAAAACGAAGTAGTTGCTATTCCTACGGAAACCGTATATGGATTAGCAGCGAATGCTTACAATTCAGATGCCTTAGTGAAAATATTTGAAGTCAAAAATAGACCTACCTTCAATCCCTTGATTGTTCATACTTATTCTCTTGAAAAAAGTTTTGATTTTGTGAAAGAATGGGATAGCGAATTATTGAAGCTCGCAGAAGTATTTTGTCCAGGTCCTATAACATTTTTATTACCCAAAAAAGAAATTATACCTTATTTAGTAACAGCAGGAAGTGAGTACGTTGCAGTCAGAATACCTAATCATTCAATTACATTAGAACTTTTAAAAAATATAGAATATCCCTTAGCTGCACCGAGTGCCAATCCCTTTGGTTATGTGAGTCCCACTTCAGCAGAACATGTTTACCACAATTTAAAAGGAAAAATTCCTTTGATTTTAGATGGTGGACCCTGTTCAATAGGTTTAGAATCAACCATTGTAGGAATTGAAAATGAAGAAATTGTGGTTTATAGACTGGGAGGAATTACATTAGAAGATATGGAAAAAGTGGTGGGTAAAATTCATCAAGTAAAAGTTTCGTCTTCCAAACCTCAAGCACCGGGCATGTTAATACAGCATTATGCACCCAAAAAGAAACTCATTGTTACTAACGATTTAGAAAAATACCTTCAACTATACAGTTTTGATAAATTGGGAATTATTGATTTTGAGGAAAACCGTACAGATAAACCTGTAATTCACTTATCCACTCAAAAATCATTAACAGAAGCGGCACAGAATTTATTTCAAGTTTTACGGCAAATTGAAACATGGAATGTAGATTATGTAGTGATAGAATGGTTACCTGAAATAGGATTAGGTAAAGCAATCAATGACAGAATTCAAAGAGCGGCATCGGAGATAATAAATTTTTGATGGATAATTTGGGCGTGCCTCTTGCTTCGCTGCTGGTCGGGCTGGTACGAGTATTATCGAATTGTGCCCTTCGCAAACCTCACGCTTTTTGAAATCCATCTTGCTCTTTTTCCCAAAACTTTATTCTTTGAACCTTTCCTGCTCAAATTGTATTACTTATTCAGTTTTTTATCGTAAATTTGTATCGTGGATATTCATCAATTTATCAACAATTTTAAAAAGTTAGAACCTATCCAAAAGTTTCTTGATGCTTCAAAAAAAACAATTTATTGCAAGAACCTTATAGGTTCCCAATTAAGTTTACTGCTATATCTTAAAAGTCAAAATAAGGAATTTTCAAAACATATAATCATTTGCTCGGATAAAGAAAAAGCGTTCTATTTATTTGATGAACTTAGAAGGCTCAATGAAATTCAATTTCAATATCATTTATATTATTTTCCTGCTACTTTCAAACGTCCTTATGAAATAGAAGAGATTGATAATGCAAATGTTCTTAGAAGAACTGAGGTTTTAACTCAATTACATTATTTTCAACAAGAAAATTCCAAAGAACCTTTTCTTTTAATTACTTATTCTGAAGCTCTTTTTGATTTAGTGGTTCAATCTAAAGATTTATCTAAAAACAGCATAAAAATTCGTTCTGGTGAAAAATTAGGAATGAAATTTTTAATTGAAATTTTACATGAATACCATTTTACTTCATCATTTGAAGTTTCTGAACCGGGAGAGTATGCACAAAGAGGTTGCATCATAGACTTTTATTCTTTTGCTTATGCACAACCCATTCGCATTTTATTTGATGGGGATATTATTCAGTCTATTAAATACTTTGATTTGGATTCCCAAATGACTAATCATGAATTACCTTTTGTAAATTTAATTCCTAATACAGAAAAAATTTCTACAGAAGAGAAGAGAATCAGCATTTTAGAATATTTAGGTGAAAATACTCTAATTTGGTTAGAAGATCAAGAACACTTAATTGCAAATTTGAATAAACTCTATGAAAAAGCAGAAAAAATTTATTTAGATAGTCAAAAAAATTCTGGTGGTGGAAGCCCTATTTCCATTCCTGATAAACTATACTTAAAATCAGAAATGCTTGAAAATCAGATAAAAAACTATTCAATAATTTATTTTGGCAAATTTCAACCTAACTCCGCAGATATTATTGATTTTGAATCTCAGCCACAACCCAATTTTAAAAAGGATTTTCAAATGCTTACTTCTCATTTAATGAAAAACCAAGAAAACCAAATTACTAACTATATACTTGCTGATGATAAACAATTAAAGCGTTTAAAAGATATTTTTCATCAAATTGAACCTAAATTAAAATTTACGGATGTTCATTTTAATTTTTTTGAAGGTTTTGAAATGCCTAATTTGGGAATTAGTGTCTTTACGGATCATCAAATTTTTGACCGATATTTCAAATACCAACCGCCTTTTAAATCCTTAAAAAATACTTCAAACTTATTAAAAGAATTAACGAATTTAAAACCTGGGGATTATGTAACTCATCGTGACTTTGGGATTGCTCAATATGGAGGTTTGCATTTGGTTAAGTTGGGAGATAATGAAAATGAGATGGTAAAATTGATTTTCAAAGGAGGCAGTATTATGTATGAATTTGTTAGTCAATTACATAAAATTTCTAAATATTCAGATAAAAACGGAGCAGTTCCAAGTTTAAGCAAATTAGGTTCATCAGAATGGCTACAAAAAAAATCTAAAGTAAAAAAACGAGTTAAAGAATTAGCTTTTGATATTATTCAATTATATGCAAAAAGAAAAGCCTCAAAAGGTTTTGCATTTTCCGCAAATAATTATTTGATGCAAGAGTTAGAAGCATCATTTCCTTATGAACCTACTCCGGATCAAGAAAAAGCTTTTGATGATATTAATAAAGATATGGAATCACAAGCTCCCATGGATAGATTGGTTTGTGGTGATGTTGGATTTGGAAAAACAGAAGTAGCCATTCGTGCCGCTTTTAAAGCTGCTTGTAACGGAAAACAGGTTGCTATTTTGGCTCCCACTACTATTTTAACCCTTCAACACTATAAAACCTTCACCGATAGATTAGATAAATTTCCTTTAAAAATTGATTTTTTAAACCGCTTTAAAACCCAAAAAGAAATTAAAGATACTTTAAAACGATTGAAAGATGGACAAATTGATATTATTATTGGTACCCACCGCTTGATTTCTGATGATGTTGAATTTAATGATTTAGGCTTACTAATTATTGATGAAGAACAACGTTTTGGAGTTGCCGCAAAAGAAAAACTGCGTTTAAAAAAGTCTAATGTAGATACTCTTACCTTAACAGCAACTCCTATCCCTCGGACCTTACAATTTAGCCTTATGGGTGTTCGTGATATGACCATTATCCAAACCCCTCCTCCCAATCGCTTACCTGTTGATACCATTCTGCACCGATATTCAAAAGAAATTATTCGTGATGCGGTAGCTTATGAAATTTATCGTGGAGGTCAAGTTTTTTTTATTCATAATAGAATTGCAGAATTAGAATCTATCGGTTCTATGATTATGGAATTAGTTCCTGAAGCAAGAGTGGTTTGTTTACATGGACAAGTTAAAGAAGATTATATGGAAAAAGTAATGTCTGGATTTATACGCGGGCAATATAATGTTTTAGTATCCACTACTATCGTTGAATCCGGTATTGATATTCCTAACGCCAATACTATCATCATTAATGAAGCTCATAATTATGGATTAAGTGATTTGCATCAAATGCGTGGTAGAGTAGGGCGTTCTAACAGAAAAGCATTTTGTTATTTATTAGCTCCGCCTTTATCCGTTTTGCCTACTGATGCTATGAAACGATTACATGCAATTGAAGAATTTCATCATCTTGGTGCAGGTTTTCAAATATCTTTAAAAGATATGGACATACGCGGTGCTGGTGACTTATTAGGTAAAGAACAATCCGGTTTTATTAACGAAATTGGATATGATACCTACCACCAAATTTTAGAAGAAGCTATTTATGAACTCAAAGAAGAGCACTTCGCTGACATCTTCCAAGAAGATATCTTCAAAAATAAAGAAAAAAAACTTTCTGATGTTCAGTTAGATGGTGATGATATTGCTTACATTCCTGAAGATTTTATACCCAATCCTGCTGAAAGACTAGCTTTTTATAGACGTATTGCCGAATGTAAAAATGAAGTTGAATTACAAGAACTCTCCCGAGAAATGGTGGATAGATTTAGTGTAATTCCTTTACAAACATTAGCATTATTAGACGCTGTTAGACTTAGATGGCTAGCTAATTCTTTAGGTTTTGAAAAAGTAACCATCAAAAATTCAAAATTGAAAGCTTTTTTTCCCTCTAATAGTCAATCGCATTATTTCCAAACTCCTGTTTTTCAAGCTATTCTCGATTTTATTCCTCATCAATATGATTTTACTATGAAAAGGCAAGACGGTAAAACTTGGTTAGAGAGTACAAACCTAAAAACTTACAAGCAGGCTTGGTTTAAAATGTCAGTTTTATGGAAATTCGTTGAAAAAAAATTAGAAAAATCTCATGAGGTTAGTTTTCAGGAACGTTAATATTTTTTTTCTATTTGTTTACCCTTTCACTTTATTTGTAAATTCTCTCAAAAAACTAAATTAAAAGAGCTGTCTATTAGAACAGCTCTTTTGGTAATTAAATTTTGAATATCGTCAGTGGATAAAGAGTTTTACGATTGCATATCCATCTTTGGAACTGAGTTTTAGATGATATACGCCAGAAGATAGATTTTGTACTTCAATATTAGATTTAAGATTCATAACTTCTCCAATTTCTTGATTATAAACTTTTTGTCCAATTGCATTAAACAATTCTAATTGTACATTATTACTTTGAGTAAAATCAGCTAAAAGGGTAAATTGTCCATTGTTTGGATTAGGATATACAATAAGGTTTTGTAGTGATTTCCAATTTTCTTTACTTACTTCAGGTTCTTTGACAACATACACTGTTTTATAACTTGTATCTGAACAAAAGCCATTTCCAACCACTAAAGTAATACTGAAAGTACCTTCAGAAGTAAAAGTATGGATAGGGTTTTGAATGTTATAAGAACCTCCATCGCTAATTGACCAAGACCAAGAAGTTGGATTAGGGAAAGATGCATCAACGAGTTGAGCAGGTACATTGACATACATAGTATCTAAACCCCCAATGTTAGCATTTACTTCGGGATAAATTGTTACGTCAGTAGTATCGTAAGCGATACAACCATCAGAAGATGTTGCCTGAACTATCACTTTTCCAGATTGTGTGATTAGAGCAGTTGCACCTGTTGCACCTGTTGACCATAAATAATTAACTCCTGGTTGAGGATTTTGAATAGATAAAACAGTACTTCCGCAACTTACAATAGGTTGTCCAATATCAACACTTGAAGCATTAAAGTTTGAGAATATCAAAGTATCACTAGCTGTACAACCGCTAGGTCCAGTAACTAACACTGAATAACTACCAGGTTGTGTTACGGTTATTGAAGCAGTAGTATCTCCAGTATTCCATAAATAAGTACAATTGGGATTGAAAGCATTCAAAACTAAAGAATTAGACTGGCATAAAGTAACATCAGGACCTAAGTTTACAGATGGCTGATATAATAAATTTACATTGATAGTATCAGTTGCTGTGCAACCATTAGGAGAAGTTACAATTACAGAATAGCTTCCGGGAGCGGTAACCACTAATCTTGGAGAGGTAGCGCCATTATTCCATAAATAGCTTGAACCCGATAAATTTGCATTTGCATTTAATTCAATATATCCACCGGCACAAAAACTGGTATCATTTCCTAAAATAAAGTTAGGCGTTACAAAATTTAATAATTCAACGGTATCTCTTTTAATACAACCAAATTCATCGGTTATTTGTAGGCTATATGTGCCTGCTTGATTTACAGTAATTGAAGATGTTGTATCACCTGTACTCCATAAATAACTTACATTTCCATAAACATTTGAAGTGAAAGTTGCTGTATCACCAGGGCAACGGAACAGATTAGTTCCCAAATCTAATTGTAAAACATTTCCTAAAACTTCAATTGTATCTTGAGCCGTAAAACCAAATTGGTCTGTAACTCTAACCAAATAAAAACCAGGATTGGTTACTTTGATGCTTCTTGTATTTTCATTAGTTGACCATAAATAATTACTCCAACCTGGGCCAGCATCTAAGGTCAGTGTATCACCGGAGCAAAGAACTAAGGGAGAAGCAAGATTCAAAATAGGTCCTTCTTGAATAACTACATCATCAAAAGCGAAACCTTCTAAATTTACTGATGCGTCGGAAGCAAAAGCAAACCTCAATAATACATTGGGTTGCCCAGCTAAACCCGCTAATTTGTTTCTTGCAGAAATCCAGCCGTTAGAATTACCAGACCATCCAATACTTTGCCCACCGGGATTTCCAATTATTGAACCATTATTATACCAATTACCGGGGTCCCCAAGGTTTCCTACTCTTTGCCAAGTTGTGCCTCCATTAATAGAAGATTGTAAAACAACACCGTCCCAGTTATTTTCAGTTACATAGTTAATTCTCAAACTTATAACAGGATTTTGTAGAGTTGAGAAATTAAAACATGGACCCAAAACAAAAGAATTTTCACTAGAAGCATAAGAAGAACCCGTTAAACCTCCATTTACCCAGCATTTTGTTCCAGATGAGGCTGTATTGATAGTAGGTTTAGCGGGCGTTCCATAAGCCCAAGTATTATTGGTTCCTCCAGATACCCAACCACCTTGTCCTAATTCAAAATCTTGTACATAAGGATAGCTTACAACAGTAGGTTTGGATTCAACAAATTGAGAGGATAGGGTATCATTGGTTCTATCCCCATCGTTGAATAAATCTGTAAAAGGACGAATTTCATAGGTTTGAGGTACTGATAAATTGGCCAAAGTAGTAAAAGTATAAGCTTTTGTTTGCCCTGGATTGACAAAAAAGGTACCTACATTTTCGATATAGGGTACTCCATTTAATAAATAACCTACATTAAAACCAGTTTGAGTAACTGTACCAATATTACGAATTAAAACCGTGATAGCTTCGTTTCCTAAACTACAACCACTGGTAGGCGATGACATAGAAACCATTTGAATATCATTAGGACTTGGTATTCTTACTCTTACGTTATCTAAACCAATATCTGTAACACCAAAATCACTTCTCGCTTCAAATCTTAGAACACAAGTTGGTGAAGTTGAACTTCCTAAAGGAATATTTTCAAATCTTTGCCAAGAAGATGTAGTATTATAAGTACCAATTACAGTTGGGAAAGTTGCTCCTCCGTCAGTAGATAAACGAATAGTTAAATTGTCTGAACCTGATGTATTGATATAATCAAAATTTAAAAGTTTATTTCCAACGGGTGAAAAATTTAAATATAAATCTAATCTACCTCTTGAATTAGTACTGGAAAAATAAGTATGGAATCTTGCTGAATGTTGGGAAGAACCACCTGCAGCATTGGAACCTGTTGGAGAATATGCTCCGAGATTAGGGGAAGTCCAGTTTGCTGATGCACCGTCATCACTTCTTCTCCATGAACTATCAGTCGTTGCTGGGGTATTTACCCAAAATACTGAGGGTAAATCACGAACAGCGGCACCATCAATCCATGTACCTTCAAATCCTTCAAAAAATGGTATATTTGCATAAGGATCTACGATTTGTCTTGAACCTGCTGGATTACCGTTTGAAGGTATTCTAGGGATTCCATCTACTACTACATTTACCAACTGGGCATCAATAAAATTGCTAGGTGTTGCACTTGCAGAAATATCATAGACTAACCAAAAATTAGCTTGACCAGGGCTTAATGTAATATTATCATTGAAAGTTAATGAGCCAGTTGGACTGATAATCGTTGAACCTACTTGTTGAGCAGTAGAAAAAGTGTTTGAACCGCCAGTATAGTATAATTTAGCATTTAAAATATCTGTTGTAGGATTGGTGGTCCCTGTCATATTCAAATTAAATTGTGTAGCACTTAACGGACTTAACCCACCTGTAGTATGGACTTTAAAATTTAATATTTGAGCATTTGAAGTTCCTATGAATACGGGCAATGTAGAAGGATGATTTACGGATAGAGAATCATATGTCATAGGAAGAGGATTAGTAAATAAAAATTGGATTTGTGGTTTATAGGTTGTGCTGGTTGTGGTGTTTATAGAGCAAGTATTATTGCCGTCTTGTCTAATATAGTGCATTAAATTTGTTGCGTTATAGGTCCTTACAACACCAGTACTAGACCAAGGAACTGAAGGAGCAAAACAAACATCAACTAATAAATTTTGACCTGTGTAAGTAAAAGGTGTGGATAATGTTAACATTTGAAAACCTCCCGGAACAGGCGAATAAGAAGTATTAAAATAAACGGTAGTCAACCCAACACCATCATAAACAGCTGTACTATTGGATGTTGTATTTTTTAATTTGATAGTGTAACCATTTAAAGGCACATTGGGAGGAGAAACTATATAAAAACCTAGCTCTGTAATATCCTGACCACCACTTATCCCAGCTGCTAAAAACTCAGATTGTGTATAAATAAATTGAGTATGTAAACTTTCATAAAAAATATTAATAGGTCCAGCAGCGGAAGTTCCATGAGTCTGAGTTCCTCCTGAAGCTCCTAAATGAACTAACTGTCCTTTAACATTCGTGTTTATAAATTGAAAAGCAAGAAAATACAAAAAAAGTAAAGTATTGTTTTTCATACAATTTTTGATTGTCATTTTGAACATTTTATTATTTTAATCTGCAAATATAAATTACGTTTCAATAATATACAAGAAAATTTTGTATTTTTTATTTCTTGTATAATTTTCAATTAGGATTTTAAAATACTCACTTTTAAAGAAAGATTTTCGTTATCAACTTACTGTTGTCTCTAACGATTTTGCTCTGGCGATTGTATCTGAAAAAATCTCTAACAATCAATTTAAAATTCGTACCGATAAACCCAATATCAAAGTAAGCTGGCAAGTAACAGGAATACGCAAAGACCCATGGGCGAATCAAAATCGCGTAATTCCGGAAGTAGAAAAAGAACCAGAATTTAAAGGTAGATATTTACATCCAGAAGTTTACGCAAAACCTTTTCAGCAAGGAATCAATAATTCAAATTCTGAAATTGCTCCTAAATAATAATAGCATTTTGCATGCCCATAAATTTGTAATGATATTTTTATCTTATGAATTTGAAAATTTTTAAAGTAATTTCGCAGCATGCAAGATAAGGTTTTTGATTTTGTTATAATAGGAGGGGGAGCAGTGGGTTTATCTACCGCTTATAAAATAATGCTACAATTTCCTGACGCTCAAATTTTAGTATTAGAAAAAGAACCACATGTTGCCGCTCACCAAACTGGGCATAACTCTGGGGTTATACATTCTGGGCTTTATTATAAACCTGGCTCAAAAAAAGCCTCAAATTGCTTTAAGGGTCGTGAACAATTGGTTTCATTTGCTCAAGAAAATAATATTAAACATGAAGTTTGTGGTAAAATTGTTGCTGCTGCATCAGAAGATGAACTTCCTCGTTTAGAAAAAATTTATCAAACGGGTTTAGAAAATGGTTTATCAGAAATTAAAATGATTGATGGAAAAACTTCAAAAGAAATTGAACCTTATTGTAATGCTATTCAATCCATTTGGGTTCCTTATACAGGAATTATTGATTTTTCTGGGATTTGTAAAAAACTCGCTGAATTGATACAATATCATAAAAATCAAGTTCTTTTTAATCAAAAAATTCAAAAAAATTCTGACAAAACCTATACGTTAATAACGAATCATTCTAAGTTTAAAACTAATTATTTTATTGCATGTGCAGGATTACATTCTGATAGAATTGCTAAATTAGAAGGTTTAAACTCAAAAATGCGCATTGTTGGGTTTAGAGGGGATTACTATGACTTAACTCATGAAGCTGAACATAAAGTCAAAAATTTGATTTATCCAGTTCCCAATCCTCAATTTCCATTTTTAGGGGTTCATTTTACAAGAATGGCTCTTGGTGGGGTAGAGTGCGGTCCAAATGCTGTTTTTACTTTTAAACGTGAAGGATACGGAAAAACCGATTTTAATTTCATAGATACGTTTGAAGCTCTGACATATAAAGGAACCTTAAAATTTATGGCAAAATATTGGCGTTTTGGATTAGATGAATACCGAAGAGCATTTTCTAAATCCTTATTTTTAAAACAATTACAAAGGTTATTACCGGATTTAAAAATCACAGATTTAAAACCAGGACGTTCAGGGGTCAGGGCTATGGCGCTTGATGCTAATGGCAATATGATTGATGATTTTGCTTATGAAGTAACAGAAGGTTCTATACACGTTTTAAATGCACCCAGCCCTGCTGCTACCGCATGTTTAGCAATTGCCGATGATATTGTTCAATTAGCAAAAAATTCTTGGAAACTCTAATGGTTATAATCCTTATTCTGATTAAGTTTTTTCGATTTTATTATTTCATAAATTTCGCCATTAAAGAATGAAAATGATGTACTCCTTTTTCCATTCTAGGGGAGAAACGACCACGGTTATATAATTCCGATTTAATACCTTTTTGAACATTTTCTACGATTTGTTGGTCTTCTCTTTCAACTTTATCTAAATTACCTCCTGCACCAATACCTAGTTTGCTTTTATCCCATACATAAATAACATAAGTTACTTTTGTAAGTTCTAAATCAATAGGTTTTACAATATTCATAGAAATTCCCCATGGATAAAAATTAAGGATTAAATTAGGAAAAAGCCAATAGTAATATGCAGCCACAGATTTTCCATAATCAGGAGAACTGGTTGGTAAATCAAAAATGTAGTCTCCTCCATTACTATATCCAATTTGTAGGTTACACCATTCAAAAATCAAGGTTTCATAATTACTTCCATCAAGGATTTTATTGAGTTCAGGATGAACAAAAGGTATATGAAAACCTTCCAAATAATTATCGCAATATAACATCCAATTCGCTTTAATAAGGTAGTCTCTGCATAAACTAGGCTCTAAAACTAAACGGTCAAAAGGTAAAAAAAATAACCGATCTTCTAAAGGTTTTATAAGTTCATCAAAATCAATGATTTCATTTAGAGTTGTAAATAAAAAGTTTTTCCATTGTTTGAGTGGTAATTTGGGCAAATTATCTTTTTCAGAAGGGAAATTTTTCATACCTTCACATTTAGGCATAGACAAAAATTTACCATCTAATTGAAAACGTTTTCCATGATAAGAACATTGAATGGTTTTACATTTTTGGGTATTGGAAATTAA
The DNA here is from genome assembly GCA_938006875.1 of uncultured Bacteroidia bacterium. Classification (GTDB taxonomy): domain Bacteria; phylum Bacteroidota; class Bacteroidia; order J057; family CALLMJ01; genus CALLMJ01. Next base: position 16,595 of record CALLMJ010000050.1, on the reverse strand, counting down.
TAAGTTACCTCTATGAGTACAAACATTGGAAAGACAGTGAATGGTTCCGTCATCTGATTTTGTAAGAAGTAAAGGTTCTTCAAGAAAATGGTCAACTAATACAAATGGATATACTGTATTTTCAAGCTTTACGAGGTCTGTATCTCCAATCCAATGCCATGTTTTTGCAAAAACATTTTTTTTCATCTTTTCAAAAACTTCTCTGCTTCTATAAAAAAATGAAGGTAAAGTTGAAGCGTTCGCAATGTCTGTATCAATATCAAATGATTGGTATTGCATAAAAATTAAAAAATTATTAATGCAAAATTAAATAAATTTCATTTACCATTATAACGATTTGTGGTAATAAAAGTTTATCATATCATTTTACTTGCCATTCTTTTTCTTTCGTTTTCGTCTAAGTAAATTTTACGAATACGAATAGATTGAGGAGTAACTTCTACATATTCGTCTTTTTCAATATATTCTAAGCATTCTTCTAACGACATTTTTTTGGCAGGAGTTAAAATAATGGATTCATCACTTCCAGAGGCTCTAAAATTAGTTAATTGTTTGGATTTTTGAACATTAACCACTAAATCACCTTGTTTGTTACTTTCTCCAATTACTTGCCCACCATAAACATCAACGTTAGGTTCAACAAAAAATATACCTCTATCTTGTAATTTAAATAAAGCGTAAGGAACCACTGGACCAGTCCCCATAGAAATTAAAACTCCATTAATTCTACCTGATATTTCACCTTTTAAGGGTTGATATTCTAAAAATCTATGGGAGATTACTGCTTCGCCTTGAGAAGCTGTTAACATTTGAGTTCTTAAACCAATTAAACCACGAGAAGGAATTACAAATTCTAAATGTTGTAAATCTCCTTTGGGTTCCATTATTCTAAGTTCACCTTTTCTTATTGCAGCAAGCTCAATGATTTTACCCGCAAATTCTTCGGGTACATCTACCACTAAAATTTCAACAGGTTCACAAGTAATACCGTCAATTTCTTTTAATATTACACGAGGCTGACCAACCTGAAGTTCATAACCTTCGCGTCTCATAGTTTCAATTAAAACAGATAAATGCAGTACACCCCTTCCATACACTAAAAAGCTATCAGGAGAATCTGTTTCTATAATTTTTAAAGCTAAATTTTTTTCTGTTTCTTTAATTAATCGATCTCTTAAATGCCTTGAAGTTACAAATTTACCTTCTTTACCAAAGAAAGGAGAGTTATTAATGGTAAAGTACATAGAAATAGTAGGTTCATCAATAGCGATTGGAGGTAATGCTTCCTGAGTTTCAAAATCTGAAATAGTATCCCCGATTTCAAAAGTTTCTAAGCCTATAATACCACAAATTTCACCGTTATCCACAGATGGGACAGTTTTTTTTTCAAATCCCTCAAATATAAAAAGTTCTTTAATTTTTTGTTTAGAGGTTGAACCATCTCTTTTTATTACTGCTACGGTTTGACCAGCCTCTAGTTTTCCTCTAAAAACTCTACCAATAGCTATTCTACCTACATAATTAGAGTAATCCAATGAGGTAATTTGTAATTGTGCAGGACCAGGATTTTCTGCGGGGGGTTGAAAAGAGGTTAAAATGGAGTCTAATAGGAAATTGATATTATCTGTTTTATTATTAGGAGAATCAGAAAACCAACCATGTTTACCCGAACCGTAAACCGTTACAAATTCTAATTGTTCTTCATTTGCATCTAAAGCAAATAATAAATCTATTACTTGTTCTTGAACCTCTAAGGGTCTGCAATTGGGTTTGTCTACTTTATTGATAACCAATATAATTTTTAAGTTTAATTGTAAAGCTTTTTGAAGTACGAAACGTGTTTGAGGCATAGGACCTTCAAAAGCATCAACTAATAAAAGTACACCATCAGCCATTCTAAGAACCCTTTCTACTTCACCCCCAAAATCGGCGTGACCAGGAGTATCTAATATATTGATTTTTATTCCTTTATAGTTTATAGAAACATTTTTGGCTGTTATGGTAATGCCTCTTTCTCTTTCTAAATCCCCACTATCCATTACCAATTCACCCATTTCTTGATGTTCTTTGAATAATTTACCCACTTGTAACATTTTATCTACCAAAGTAGTTTTTCCATGGTCTACATGGGCAATAATAGCAATGTTTCTAATATTTTGCATTTTTGAATTTTGCCGCAAAATTACGAAAAGTTTCTTTAGTCATAAATTTTTTTCCACAAAACTTTTTGTGAAAATAAAAAACATTTTTTTAACTAAGTAATAAAAATTACGTTAATATTGTAATATAAATAAATGAAACTAATTAAAAAAGGGGATACTATTGGTTTGGCTGCCACTGCAAGGTTCATTGAAGCTAATGATTTATCTTTTTTTGTTAAGTGGTTAGAAAGCAAAGAATTAAAGGTAAAATTGGCTGATAATTTATTAGAAAAATTTCATCAATTTGCGGGTAATGATAAATTTAGAGCTCAAAGTTTTCAAAAACTTATTGATGACGATGAGTTGAGCGCCATCTGGATTGTTAGAGGAGGATATGGAACAACACGCATATTAGAATATTTAGATTGGTCTAAATTTACTCAAAATCCTAAATGGATTATTGGATTTTCTGATATTACATGGATTCACTTACAATTAGCCTCTTTAGGTTTCATTAGTATTCATGGAGATATGCCTTCAAGGTTTGGTAAAGTTAATTTAAAAAATTTTGAATCAGTACTTAATATTTTGTTTAATGGAGAAGTAAATTATTCTAATCATTGTGATGACGTTATTGATTTTGAGCTTAATGGTAAAATTATAGGAGGAAATTTATCTTTATTAGCACATTCTATTGGAAACCCCAATATTCAATTAGGTAATGATTTTCTGCTTTTTTTAGAGGATTTAGAAGAATACCTTTATCATATTGACAGAATGGCATATCAGTTGAAACACAATGGAATTTTTCAAAAATCAAAAGGTTTACTTTTAGGGAGTTTTACAGATTTAAAAGATAATGATATCCCATTCGGATTTAATGTAAACGAAATTTTCAAAAATGTTACAAATAAACCACTAATTGCTCAATTACCCTTTGGTCATGCTGACACTAATTTAGCATTTATTCATGGACATGATATAGAAATTGTACAAAAAAGCCAAAATCTTCAAATCAAACAAAAGATAAAACTATGAAAACTTTGTTATTTAAATCCCAATGAATCGCAAAAGATTTTAGAGGAAATCAATGAAACAGATTTAGAAAATGAGGCTTTGTTTAATTATAAAAAAACATTCATAATAAACCAAATCTATGAAACTTCTAATATGCCCTTTGCATCCCTCACGCATATTGAGTTCTTTATGCTCTTTCTAATTACATTTCCCACAAATCTCCCCATAATCTCATACCACCGTCTACATAAATAGTTTCTCCTGTAATATATGAACCCATAGGAGAAGCCAAAAACAATACAGGATAAGCAACCTCTTCACAGGTTCCTGTTCTTTTCAATGGAATATTCGCATTAATGTTATTTAATAGTTGGGGAGGATATTGGTCTAATCCCGAAGAATTAATAATTCCTGGAGCAATAGCGTTTACACGAATTTGAAAACGAGACCATTCCACTGCTAAAGATTTGGTTAAATTATCAACTCCTGCTCTTGCTGCACCTGTATGGCTCATACCCGGAAAACCTCTGTATATATTCGCAATTATGTTAATGATATTCCCTGAATTTTGTTTTTGAAAAGCGTGTAGAAAAGCGGCTCTTGATACATAAAAAGTACCATTCAAATTATTATTAATTACTGCATTCCAACCATTTATACTAATATTTTCTGCAGCTGATGGAAATTGTCCTCCTGCATTATTCACCAAAACATCTAGTTTTCCATATTCATTCACGATAGATTTAATAACTTCTTCAACTTGTTCTGTTTGGCGAATATCCAAAACCATACCTTTACAATTTGAACCCAGTTGCCCAACAGCTTTTTCAATTTTTTCCCATTTTCTTGATGCTATAATGACTTTTGCTCCGTAATTTATAAATTGTTGAGCAATAGAAAAGCCTATTCCGCTACCACCACCCGTAACTAAAACTACTTGGTCTTTAAATAAATCTTGCTGAAACATGATGCAAATATAAAACTTTTTTTATAAAATAGTTTTAAGAAGTAAAAATTTATTAGTTGGCTTACTCAAACTTTATTGTAATTTTGCACTTTCAAGTTATGTTAGGTTTTTGTAAATACATTTTTGTAACTGGTGGAGTTACATCTTCATTAGGTAAAGGTATTGTTTCTGCTTCATTAGCAAAATTATTACAAGCAAGAGGTTACTCTGTAACTATCCAAAAATTAGACCCTTACATTAATATAGATCCTGGTACCTTAAACCCTTATGAACATGGTGAAGTATATGTTACAGAAGATGGTGCAGAAACCGATTTAGATTTGGGTCATTATGAAAGATTTTTGAATGTTCCAACCTCTCAAGCCAATAACGTAACAACCGGTAGAATTTATGAAACTGTAATTCGTAAAGAAAGAAATGGAGAATATGGAGGAAAAACCGTTCAAGTAATTCCTCATATAACTGATGAAATTAAAAGAAGAATTAAAATTCTAGGTGAATCGGGTAAATATCATGTTGTATTAACAGAGATTGGAGGCACGGTAGGAGATATTGAATCTTTACCTTACATTGAAGCTGTGCGCCAGTTAAAGTATGAACTCGGCGATAATAATTCTATTGTTGTTCATTTAACTTTAGTGCCTTATTTAGCCTCTGCTGGGGAACTCAAAACCAAACCCACTCAACATTCAGTGAAATTGTTATTAGAATCAGGAGTTCAACCCGATATTTTAGTTTGTAGAACTAGTCATAAATTACCTCAAGAAGTACGAGCAAAAATAGCTCAATTTTGTAACTTAAAAGTTTCTGCTGTAATTGAATCACGAGATGCTGAAACCATTTATGATGTTCCTCTTTTAATGAAAAAAGAACAATTAGACATTGTTACCTTAGAAAAACTCAATTTACCCTTCGGTTCTGAACCTAATTTAACTGAATGGAAAAGTTTTTTACATAAACTCAAAAATCCCACGGAAGAAGTAAAAATTGGTTTAGTGGGTAAATATGTTGAATTAAAAGATGCTTATAAATCTATAAATGAAGCTTTGATACATGCAGGTGCTTACCACGAATGCAAAGTTAATATTATAGATATACATTCTGAAGATTTAAATGATGAAAACATTGAAAGGGTATTATCCGAAGTTCAAGGGATTCTGGTTGCACCTGGTTTTGGTCAAAGAGGAATTGAAGGAAAAATTAAAGCTGTTCAATATGCACGCGAACATAAAATTCCTTTTTTAGGGATTTGTTTAGGTATGCAAATGGCAACCATTGAATTTGCTAGAAATGTTTTGGGTTTTAAAGAGGCTAATAGTACTGAATTTGATAAAAAAAGCCCTTATCCTGTTATTGATATGATGGAATCACAAAAAGCCGTTACCCAGTTGGGGGGTACTATGCGTTTAGGAGCTTATCCCTGTAAAATTTTACCCAATACTAAGGCATTTGAACTCTATCATTCAGAATTAATTTCTGAAAGACATAGACACCGCTACGAATTTAATAATCAATTTAAAGAAGAATTCGAAAAAAATGGAATAATTTTTTCTGGAATCAATCCTGATAATCAATTAATAGAAATTTTAGAATACCCCGAAAATCCTTTTTTTGTAGGTGTACAGTTCCACCCTGAATATAAAAGTACAGTAGAAAATCCCCATCCTTTATTTATGGGTTTTGTGAAAGCTGTTATGGAATATAATCATCAATAAACTTCCGATTAATTCAAAACTACTTAACTTTTAGGGCTTGAAAATTGTTTAATTTTGTAAATCTAATTTTATATGATTCAAAATACTACTTTGTCCCACAAAATACCTAAGAAGAAAAATATAGGAGTTTTTCAAACCCTTAAAGGTATTATTCAATTTATACAAGACCCTTTGCTCTCTTTTGAAGAAAGTATTGCTGAAATTGGAGATACTTTCCGTGTGGGCTTTGGAAAAAATACTTTTTATATTACTCTTAATCCAAACCATGTTCAACATGTTTTACAAGAGAATCACAAAAATTACACTAAAAGTGCTAAATATGATCACCTAAAACTTTTTCTGGGCAATGGCTTATTGACCTCAGAAGGTGAATTTTGGCTCCAACAAAGAAGAACTATCCAACCAGCTTTTCATAAACAAAAATTACTTTCCATTTTTGAAACTATGCAGAGTTGCTCTCAAAATGTTGTGGATAGATGGAAAAAATATTCTCATACTGATGAAATTGATGTTTCTGAAGAAATGATCCAATCCACTTTAACTATTGCTGGTAAAACCCTTTTTTCTGTGGACTTAGAAAATTCAGCTTCTGATGCCGGTAGAGCTATCAATAATTGTAATACTTTTATTAACCAAAGAATCAGAAGACCTTTCAATTTCCCAGCAAAATTCCCGCTTCCATCTCATATTCGTTTTAAAAAAGATATTCAAAAAATTGATCTGTTGATTTATCAAATTATACAAAAAAGAAATCAACAAAATGCAAATGATTTTCATGATGTTTTATCGTTGTTACTAGATGCTAAAGACGAGGATACAGGTAAATCTATGAATGAACAACAACTTAGAGATGAATTGGTTACTCTTTTTATTGCTGGATACGAAACCACTGCGGTTTCTATGAGTTGGATTATTTATTTATTAGCAAAATATCCTGATTATCAAGAAAAAATTAGAGAGGAAATTCAACAAGTTACTAATAATCAGCAAGTAAATTATCAAAATTTTTCTCAACTGAAATGGACAAAAGCTATTATTGATGAGAGTTTAAGGCTTTATCCACCTGCTTGGATTATTGGCAGGAAAAGTATAAAAGAAGATTTTTTAGGAGAATATTTTATTCCTGAAAATACAAATGTTGCTCTTATCCCTTATTTTATTCATAGACACCCTAATTTATGGGAAAATCCTAACCAATTTTTTCCCGAAAGATTTTTGAATGGTTCCAGTTTAAAACATAAATTTTCCTATATTCCTTTTGGTTCAGGACCTAGGTTGTGTATTGGAATGCAGTTTGCTATTATGGAAATGGTTTTATTATTAAGCGATTTGGTAAGAAATTTTCATTGGAAACTTATTGACAATCATCAAGATGTAAAGCCTTTACCTCTGGTAACTCTCAAACCAAACCCTTACGTAAAAATTAATATTCAATCTCGTTGAATAGTCTTTAAGTTAAGCTTGAACGTTTAGCGAAGGGAACTCCCTTATGATTTTAAGTTTCATTTTTTTTTGAAAACATAGTATAATTGTAAATGAAAGTAAAAATTTCTGTAAAAAAGTCGTTGAAAACTTGTTTAAAATTTCATTTTATTTTGAAAATAGTAAATTTTTGAAAATAAATTTGGTCAATCATTAAAAAACCCTTTAAATTAGCGGCTCATTTTAAATCTATCCAAATGAAGAATAGACCAATCAGAAAAGTAGCCGTATTAGGTTCAGGAATTATGGGCTCTCGTATAGCCTGCCATTTCGCTAATATCGGTGTAGAAGTTTTACTATTAGACATTGTACCCAAAGAACTCAACGAAGCAGAAAAAGCTAAAGGCTTAACGACTGATTCCAAAGAGTTTAAAAATCGTATTGTAAATGAATCTTTACAAAATGCGATTAAATCTAATCCAGCACCTTTATACAAAAAATCATCAGCTAAATTAATATCTACGGGAAATTATCAAGATGATTTTCCTAAAATCGCTGATTGTGATTGGATTGTTGAAGTCGTTATTGAAATTTTTGACATCAAAAAACAAATTTTAGACCAAGTAGAAAAGTACCGTAAACCAGGTTCTATCGTAACTTCGAATACCTCCGGAATACCTATTACCAGCATGGCGGAAGGTCGTTCAGAAGATTTCAAAAAACATTTTGCAGGTTCTCACTTCTTTAATCCCCCCCGTTACCTGAGATTATTAGAAATCATTCCCACAAAGTATACAGACCCCGAAGTAACTGAATTTTTAATGCATTATGGTGATTTATTCTTGGGTAAACAAACTGTACTTTGTAAAGATACCCCAGCTTTCATTGCCAATAGAATTGGTATTTACGCTATTATGCACTTGTTGCATCTCGTAGATAAAATGGGATTGACCGTCTCCGAAGTAGATAAAGTTACGGGACCGCTTGTCGGTAGACCTAAATCGGCTACCTTCAGAACCTTGGATGTAGTTGGGTTAGATACTGCTGTAAAAGTAGCGAAAGGAATAGCGGACAACTGCCCTCATGACGAATGCAAAGAAGTTTTCCAATTACCTGCCTATATTCAAAAAATGATTGAAAACCAGCAATTTGGGGACAAAACAGGTAAAGGTTTTTATTTTAAAGACAGGGCATCAGGCTCCAAAGAAATTCTAGAGTTAAATCTACAAACAGGTGAATATCAATCCCAACAAAAGGTTAAAGCTCCATCATTAGAAGCACTCAAAAATTTAGATACACCTCTTGCTAGAATAAAATCCTTAACGCAAGCTCAAGATAAGTTTGGTGAGTTTACACGTCAGTCTATGTATGGAGTTTTTGCTTATGTATCTAACAGAATACCTGAAATTTCTGACGAGCTTTATAAAATTGATGATGCCTTAAAAGCAGGTTTTGGTTGGGAAATAGGTCCTTTTGCTACTTGGGATTATTTAGGAGTAAAAGAAACCTTAGAGGCTTGCGAAAAAGCGGGTTACAAAGTAGCGCAATGGGTTCATGAGATGGTAGCCGCTGGTAATAATTCGTTCTACAAAATTGAAAAAGGTATTCGCAAATTCTATGATACACCTTCCAAATCTTACCAAGCTGTACCCGGAGCCGATAAATTGATTAATTTAGAAAGTTTAAGACCTACAAACGTGGTTTGGAAAAATGAGGGAGCAACGATTCATCACATGGGCGATGATATTTTGTGTGTAGAATTTCATTCCAAAATGAATTCGTTAGGTGGAGAAGTTTTGCAAGGAATTAACAAGGCTATAGAGCTTGCGGAAGCTAGTTATAAAGGTTTAGTAATTGGAAATCAGGGCGAAAACTTCAGTGCAGGTGCTAACTTAGGAATGGTATTCATGATGGCTTGCCAACAAGAATGGGACGAGCTCAATTTTGCTATTAAGTACTTCCAAGATACTATCATGAGAGTTAGATATTCCTCTATACCTGTGGTAGTTGCACCTCATAGCCTTGCATTAGGTGGAGCTTGTGAAATGAGTATGCACGCTGACGCAATCCAAGCCGCCGCTGAAACTTATATTGGTTTAGTGGAAGTTGGGGTAGGGTTAATACCAGCTGGTTGTGGTACCAAAGAATTTGCTTTAAGAGTTTCTGACCAACTCCGTGATGGTGAAGAACTTAATATCCTTCGTGATTATTTCTTAACGATTGGTCAAGCTAAAGTGGCTACTTCTGCCGAAGAAGCTTACGAATTAGGCTATTTCCGAAAAGGCTACGATAGATATTCCGTAAATACAGAAAGAAGGCTTACCGATGCTAAAAAAGTTTGTTTAGATTTATATGAGAGGGGGTATACACAACCTGTTCAAAGAAATGATATTAAAGTACTAGGAAGAGCAGGTTTAGCGGTAGTGCATGCAGGGGTATATTCTATGCAAGTAGGGGGGTATATTTCCGAACATGACAAAAAAATTGCTACCAAATTAGGGTATGTACTTTGCGGTGGCGATTTATCCGCTAAAACAGAAGTATCTGAACAATATTTATTGGATTTAGAGCGAGAAGCTTTCTTGAGCTTGTGTGGCGAACAGAAAACGCTTGAACGTATCAATTCTATATTAACAAGCGGTAAACCATTAAGAAATTAACAATCAAACTAATAAAAGAGAAATAAAATGAATGCATATATAGTAGCGGGGTACAGAAGTGCCGTAGGCAAAGCCCCAAAAGGAAAATTTAGATTTACAAGACCCGACGATATTGCGGCGGAAGTCATTAAACATTTAATGAAACAAGTACCTAATGTTGCACCACAAGAAGTAGAAGATGTGATTGTGGGAAACGCTATTCCTGAAGGAGAGCAAGGCTTGAATATGGCTAGAATGATTGCTTTAATGTCCTTAGGAATAGAAGTTCCTGGAATGGTTGTAAATCGTTATTGTGCATCGGGATTAGAAACCATAGCTATTGCTTCTTCAAAAATTCATGCAGGATTACAACATTGTATTATTGCAGGCGGTGCTGAAACTATGTCTCTTATACCCATGGGAGGATATAAAATTGCTCCGAATTATAATGTAACCGTGCAACATCCTGAATGGTATTTTGGTATGGGTATGACCGCTGAAATGGTTGCTCAAAAGTATGGAGTTTCTAGAGAAGATGCTGACATTTTTTCTTATAATTCTCACCAAAAAGCCATCAAAGCTATTCAAGAAGGAAAATTTAAAGAAGATATTGTTCCAATTGAAATAGAAGAGGTTTATTATGCAGAAGGTAAAAAACTATCAAGAAAATATACAGTAGATACTGATGAAGGACCAAGAGCCGACACCTCTATTGAAGCATTAGCAAAATTAAAACCTGTTTTTGCGGCAAAAGGAGTGGTTACGGCAGGAAACTCTTCTCAAATGTCAGACGGAGCCGCTTTTGTGATGGTTTGTTCAGAAGAGTTTTGTAAAACCCACAATTTAAAACCTATTGCAAGATTGGTAGGATATGGTATTGCAGGCGTTGAACCCGATTATATGGGTATTGGTCCTGTAAAAGCTATTCCCGTTGCGTTAAAGAATGCAAGTCTTAAATTAAATGATATCCAACAAATTGAATTGAATGAAGCTTTTGCGGCTCAATCATTAGCTGTAATTAAGGAAGCGGAATTAAATCCTGAAATTATTAATGTAAATGGTGGTGCTATTGCATTAGGACACCCTCTCGGTTGTTCAGGTGCCAAACTCTCCGTCCAGTTATTCAATGAAATGCGTAGAAGAAACCAAAAATATGGCATGGTAACTGCATGTGTTGGCGGTGGTCAAGGTATTGCGGGTGTTTACGAGTTACTTTAATACTAATCCCATAAATTTGATTATCCGAAGTAATATTTATTACTTCGGATTTTATTTTTTTCAATTCATGTTTAAATATTAACCAATTATGCTAAAAAAATTTCCATTTAAACTGATTTCTATTAAAAAAAATATAAAACAATATAATTTAGCTTCAAAAATATGTCATTATTAGAAAGAAAAATTAGAAGATTACTTGCTCTGTTTGTTGTTTGTTTTTTATCATTAATTTTTTATTGGTTTTTTAAATAATTTTATTTTTTCATTACCAGATTACAATCACAGTTTCCTGTTTTAACATCTAACTTTAAAAATTCATTTTCTAAAATATTACACACAGAACTACAAAGATTATCATCTTTGTAGTTTTTTGGGGTGTTTACTGTAAAATTAAATATTATTTGATAAGCCCCTACTTCGTGGTAGTCATTCAGAATATCAACTTGAATAGAAGGTTTTTCTAATTTACCGTTATAATCTTTTTTAATCAATTCATTTACTTCTTTTGTAAGAATTCGATTACCATTAATGGTAAGTTCTTCTCTATCTAATTTATCGTTTGCTAATATATTAATACTAGCAGTTTTTTTAATTTGAGACAAGGCAGCCGAGCTTAAAAACCAACTTAGTAATAAATAGATTGATAACGATTTCATAAGACATTTATTTTTTTACATCACAAAATTATATTTTTTTTACAATAGATTCAAAACTTCCGTCCTTTAAAAAAGTTTGGATAGTATCTTCATTTTGAATTTCTTGAATAGATTTTAAAATTTTTCCTTCTTTTAAAGTAATGGAATAACCCTTTTCTAAAATTTTTGTATGATTATGACTATCAAGTTCTAAGACAATATTTTTTAATTGAGATTTTTCATTGGATAATATTGAAAAAATAAAATGGTTAATTTCTGTTTCAAGAGCTTTTAATTTTTCCCATTCGTTTTTAGATATATTTTGCATAAAATAGCATGTGTTATTAATATGATTTTCAATAGATTGTTTATTACTTATTAGAGTATTTTCTAAATGAATTTGAAGACTATTTTGTATTTGTTGCAAAAAATTTTCTTGAGATTTTAAATCGTTAAAAAATTGATAGATATTTAAATCTTCATGAAATTTATCAATTTCTTTTTTATGAATGGATATTATTGAGATAGCAAAATCTTTGATATGATTTTGAAAAAAATCTAATTGATTATAAGATTTTTGAAAAGTAATTTGTAAAATATTAAAAAGTTCTGAGTGTAGAGTAGTCAAAAAATTTTGATTAAGTTGAATTTGGTTTTTTATTTGTAATTCTAATTGATTAACAAAACTATCAATATCTTTTTGGCTTTGTTGAATAAGATTTTGGATTTTTAAATGAATAAAATCATTGTAATTGGATAAATCCAATAAATTTTTTTGAATTCTTTCATTGAAAATTTGAATTAATTGTTCTTGAATAGAAATTAGACGTTCTTGTTCTTGATAAAAATTAGGTAATTCGTTGATGGATTGGGTAGGGGTTGAAGCTCTTAAATCTGCTACATAATCAGCAATAGTAATATCAGTTTCATGCCCAACCGCTGAAATGATAGGAGTTTTTAATTGAAAAATGGTTCTTGCAAGTTGTTCATTATTAAAACAATATAAATCTTCAAATGAACCACCTCCACGTGTTAGTATCATTAAATCCAAACCCCAATCATCAGCTTCTAGCAATGCATTAACTAAACTTTCTGGTGCTGCATCTCCTTGTACTAATGAAGGAAAAATAATTAATTCCACTAATGATCCATTATTCTTCATAGTTTTGAATATGTCATGTATAGCGGCTCCATTGAGTGAAGTAATAATTCCAACTTTTTCGGGATATAAAGGTATTTTCTTTTTATATTTGCTATCAAATAAACCTTCTGATAATAATTTTTTTTTAAGATTTTCTAATTCAATAAATTTTTGACCTAAACCATCATCTTTTTCAGCGTCTTGAACTATAAATTTAAAAGTGCCTTGTTTATTCCAAACTGAAATAAATCCATAAATTTTTAATTTTATTCCATCTTTCCATTCTAACTTATTTAAAACTTTTTGAAAATAATCTCTACCTACAAAACATCCTAATATGCTATCAGTTTGTTCATCTTTAATATTAAAGTAAATCGTTTGGTTGTAAAATTTGGGTTGTGATAACTGACCTTCCAACCAGATATCTCTTAAATCCAAATTACCTTCAAGTAAATTTTTTATTTTGAATAATAGCTCACTGACTTTCATGAATTAATTTAATATTGGGGAAACTGGAAAAAATAGTTAGATAATTTTTTTTTAAAGTTTCAACTCAATTTCATTCGCAAATTTAAGCAAAATACCATTTAAAATTTATAAATTTAATTGTCCTATAATTTATATTATGTTAAATAAAAATGTGAATTGAATTATTCCAAACTATTATTTTACGTATATTTACTTAATAAAAAATATAAAACTTTTTTAGTTTATTATAAAAATATTTCGTGTAAAATTATTGAAAATTAATTAATTAACATTATACATTGATTAATTTTAATTTTTTTTGAAAAATAAAAAAATGGAAAAATTTTGTTTTTTTTTTACTTTTTTAAGTAATTTTACGCACAAAATTTTATAATTATGCAAAAAATAACTAGTATTTTTTTAGTATTATTCTTGCTTTTTAATTTAAATTCAAAATGTCAAGATGTTCGTTTAAAAGGAAATAAAAAAGTTACTCAAAATCCTGTCATTAAAACACAGGAAATAGTTTCTCAAAAATCTGAAATCATAGGAGTAATTTTAGATGGAGAGACAGGTGAACCACTCCCTTCCGCTACTATTACTCTTTTGAATGAAGAAAATAAAGGTTTATTAACCGATTTAGAGGGTAAATTTTCCATAGAACTTAAAGAACCTGGCTCAATAAGTTTAAGAGTTCAATATACTGGTTATGAAATCAAAGAAATTAAAGATATTCAAGTTCCAAAAGGGAAAGCGAAACTTATCACTATAACCTTAAAACCTAAAGAATTAACCACAGAAGAGGTGATTATTACTTCTACAGTTAAACAAGAAACCGAAGTAGCCGCTATTTTATTACAAAAAAGAAATATGACTTTCACCGATGTGTATTCCTCAGAAATTATTTTAAGAACTTCCACTAATCTTAATTTAAGTAACGCATTGAAAAGAATGCCCGGTGTTTCCTATATTGAAGATAGAAATTTAATCATTAGAGGTTTATCTGATAAGTATATTTTATTTACTATCAATGGTATTCCTGTTCTAGCTAATCGTTATGAACCCCAAAGTTTTGATTATAATACGTTTCCCATCACAGGAGTGAGTAACATCATTTTAAACAAAAGCATCAATTCAGCCAACTTTTCAGGAGCTTCTTCTGCATGGGTAGATTTAAAAACTACCAATATCCCTGATAAAAATTTATTTGAGGTTGGTACTATTTTGCAGTATAATGATATGAGTTCTTTTAGAAAACAAGAGCGTTTTGCCTATCCTGGTAATCCTAAATTTGCTTTTCTAAAAAATGTAGAATCCTTACCCTCTGATTTTCCTGATACAAAAACGATTCAATCCTTAGACTCCTCATCTCATGAACTTCCTGAAATTGCCGCTAAATTTCCTAATAACTCAGTTAATCAAGAATTTTACTCAAGTCTAAACCAAAGATGGTATTTAAAAATTGATAAAAAATGGACAAAAAATAAAAATATCTTTGGATTTAGTACAACAACCGATATACTTTACGATAGTGATCCTAAAACACGTTTAAACATCGTTACTTCTCAAAGAGATATTGCAACGAATAAAATTCTTATTTCTTCCAAAGGAAACTATAAATTTATGATACATCCAACCTAATTAGTAATTACATAGGTACAGGTTTTAAAAATAATAAACTTTCAGTAGAATTTAACAATTATTTTAGTAAGTCCTCTAATAACTTAACAGGAAGTCTGTCAGGTCAGACTTTATCAGGTGTCAGGGACCCTATCACCAATACTCTCATAATGGTATATGTGCCTTTCTATTATTATGCAAAAAAATTTACAACCAATCAGTTTAACAATTCTCTAGTAAAGTTGGAATATAAATTTAATTCTAATCATTATCTAAATTTTAATTATTTCAATAATTTTAGTGTTTCTGAGATGCCACTCACCAGAATGGCAACTTATGACAGCACTTTTAAACTTTATTTAACTCTTGCAAGAAGACCTTTTGGAGAAAAATTTTTCTATTCCTATAATACCCATCAAATAGAAAAACAACATGGCGGAATGCTTAATCACCATATAATTATAGGAAAATCTCAAAATATAACTATTCATTCTGGAATAAATTTTTCTACTAATCACAGAGAATTCAAAGCACGTTATTTAGGATTCTTTCCAGTGGATAGATCTGTTTTTAGTTTACCTTCTGAAGCTTACCATATTTCTAACGAAGCCAATATGTTTACGGGTAGTAATATCGGTCCTAATGGCTTTTATTTAAAAGAAGGAACAAAAAATTATGATAGTTATACAGGTTCTAACCAACTAATTGCGATATTTACTCAACCCACTTGGTTTATTAATAAGCAAATTAGTTTAACTGCAGGAATTCGTTGGGAGAATTTTATTCAAAAAATGCAACCTATGGTTATTGACTCTACTGCTATTCTTTTAGATACCTCTTCTTTTGCAATTCTGCCCAATTTGTTATTCAAGTATCAACCAAAAGAAGACCTAATTTTTAAAATCGGTTACTATCAAACGGTTAATAGAACTCAATTTCAAGATTTGACCCGTTTTACTTATTTTGATAATTTTGATGGTTTTAGATACGCAGGTAATCCTCGTTTAACTTATTGCACGCAACATCACGCAGAATTAAAAGGAGAATACTATTTTAGTGGTCGTGAATTAGTGAGTGTAACAGGCTTTGGCAAGTATTTTATCAATCCCTTTGAACAACACCGTACTATTATTTCTACCGATTCTTTTGCAATTCGTAACGTTCAGCAAGCGAAAGTTTATGGATTTGAACTTGAAATTCGAAAAAGTTTTGATTTTATTAGTGATGTTTTAGATAATTTATTTTTCTATGGTAATTTTTCTTTTATACGTTCTACCACAAAAGATACTATGACGGGTTATGTTTCAAGAAAACTTCAAGGACAAGCTGATTACATCAATAATAGTGGTCTAATTTATTCATTTCCTAATCAAAACTTAGAAATTGGTGCTTTTTATAATTATACGGGCAAGTTAATTTTGTATGCGGGTACTAATCCCTATGCGGGTACAAAATCCAATGAACTTCCTGATATTTGGCAATTACCGAGACATGTACTGGATTTTCAAATTGCCAAAAAATTTAAAAATTTAGAGTTAAAACTTTTAGTAATAGATGTATTTAATCAGCCATACCAAAGAGCTATTTTATATGGTAAAAACTACGATAAAAA
>CALLMJ010000049.1 GCA_938006875.1 uncultured Bacteroidia bacterium | reverse complement strand
AATTGAAATTATAAATAATAAAGGAATTTATTTTGAATTTACTCAAAAAAGCATTTTCTTTGAAATCATTTTCATAACCAAAATGTATTTCACGGAGACTCAAACTAATGCTATTGTTATTTATAACAACAAAGAAAATACCATAGAAATTAAAGAGCTTATAGAAAGTATTCTACCAAACAAAATTCTCAATATTTATACTTTTACAGATTGGCATGAAGCTATTTTTTTTAGTGAAAATTTATCCGATAATGACCCCATTTCTTTAATTATTTTTGGTGATGATAAAGGAAATTTAACTTCTCTTTTAGCATTACAGAAACTTTATCAAAATTTACCAGACTCTATGATTATTACGCTGATTTCTAACCAGCAACCCAAAGTCATTGAAGAATTAAGGATTGTAAATTTTATTTATCGATATTTTATTTTACCCTACGATTTAACGGAATTAACCAATACTATTTTATCTGCTCATCAAAACTATGAACAAAAATTTGAATTAAAAGAAAAAAATAGAATTTTAAATGAAATTCATAGAGCTTCAATGTCCTTAATTGGTGAACATGACCTCTTAAAATGTTTACATAAATTGATGCGTATTGTAATTGATAATGCAAATGCAGAAAAAGGCTATTTGATTTTACCTTCTTCCGAAAAAGAAAATGAACTGATTTTGGTGGCTGAAGGTGAAGCAGGTAGTTACGAAACTCAATTAGAACAAGAAATTCTAGAAGAAAATGGTAAACTACCTTTGGTAATTATTTCATATGCCGTTAAAACTAGAGATAATATCATTTTAGATGACGCAAGAACTCACAACATTTTTGGTTTACATCCCTTAATACAAAAATTGGAAATAAAATCGGTTTTATGTACTCCTTTAGTTTATCAAGGAAATTTAGTAGGAATTTTATACTTAGAAAATCGTTCTGTTACAGGTGCTTTTTCTCCTTTTACCATTGAGTTATTTCGTTTACTTTCTGCTCCTGCAGCTATTGCAATACAAAATGCTAAATTATATACAGAATTAGAAAATAAAGTATTAGAAAGAACACAAGAAATTCAGCAAAAAAACATTATTTTAGAAGCTCAAAAAACAGAAATTCAACAAAAAAATGAAGACATCTTAAATTCTATCAATTATGCTAGAAGAATTCAGGATGCTTTTTTGCCTAAAATTTCAGATATTAAAGATTGTTTTAAAGATTCTTTTGTTTTTTATAAACCTAAAGATATAGTTTCAGGGGATTTTTTTTGGTTTAATCAAAAATTGAGTAAAGCAATTTTGGCTTGTGCAGATTGTACAGGACATGGAATTCCTGGTGCTTTTATGTCTATTATGGCAAATACCATTTTACGTCAAATTGTAGAAGTAGAAGGTATTTTTAGACCCGATGAAATCTTAGAACTTTTACATGCTCGCGTTAGAATCGCTTTACAACAAGATGAAACCCATTCTAAAGACGGTATGGACATTGCCATTTGTCAAATTGATGTAAAAAGACAAAAATTAAATTTTGCAGGTGCAAGAAGACCTCTCATCATTATAAGAGGAAATGAATTTGCAGAAATTAAACCCGATAAATTTAGTGTCGGTGGGGACCAAGATGAAGATATTAGAAAATATACAAATCATTCCATCGACCTTGAACCTAATGATAGAGTATATCTTTTTACTGATGGTTTTACTGACCAATTCAGTGAATCTAATAAAAAATTTCAAACCAAAAGATTTTACCAACTTTTATTAGAAACTCGCCATTTAAAAATGGATGAACAAAAAAATACACTTGAGCAAGAATTAATTTCATGGCGTGCTGGTGAAGAACAAACAGACGATATTCTCGTAATTGGTTTTGAATTGTAAATAATCATGGAAGCATTTTTTGAAAAACTTCAAAAACTTCAAATCAAAATTGATAAATTAGTAGATAGCCGTTTTGTTGGTGAATATCGTTCTGCTTTTAAAGGGTCAGGATTAGAATTTGATGAAATTCGCGAATATCAGTACGGTGATGAAATTAGAACGATTAACTGGAATGTAACCGCAAAATCTGATGAAAAAGTATTTGTAAAACTATTTAAAGAAGAAAGAGAACTCAACATTTTTGTTATTTTTGATATTTCTGGTTCTGAATATTTTGGTAAATCAGAATACGCTAAAATCACTATAGGTACTGAACTTGCCGCAATATTTACTTTTTCTGCTATGAAAAATAATGATAAATTCGGTTTAATTTCTTATTCTGACCAAGTAGAAAAAGTTTTTCCTCTCACCAAAGGCAGAAAAAAAGCATTAAGTATCATTAGTTATTTACTTCAACAAACCCCCAAATCCAAAGGTACTAACTTACTTTCCGCATTAGAATATTTTCATAAAATACAACGTAAACACTCTGTTATGTTTATTATTTCCGATTTCTTGGATGATTCTGGATACTGGGATAAAATAAGATTTTTAAAAAAAAAACACGATATTACACTAATTCGCCTTTTTCATCCTGACGAACTTCTTCCCAATTTAACTGGTATCATTCCTATACAAGATTCCGAGACTGGTCAACAAACATGGATTAATACCCACCAATTCCATCAATCTCGCTCATTACAATCTTTTTTTAATCATTTAAACCAAAAACTCAAAAATTTCGCTTTTGAAGAAAAAATTGATTACCTAAATATCCAAACAACGGAAGATTACGTCCCAATTTTAGAAGCCTATTTCAAAGGTCATCACAAATTAAAACATTAATATTATACTGAGATTTTTTTGTATAGTAAATTTTCTGTAGAACTTAAATAAAACAAAATCAAGAAAATTCGTAATGAAATATTTAAAGTTCATAAAATTCACTATTTTTGCAGAATAATTATTATAATGGCTGAAACTATAATTTATTCCATGTCGGGTGTTGGTAAAATTTATCCACCCAATAAACAGGTTTTAAAAGATATATACTTATCTTATTTTTATGGTGCAAAAATCGGAGTATTAGGTTTAAATGGTTCAGGAAAAAGTACCTTACTAAAAATCATGGCAGGTATTGATAAAGATTATATTGGAGAAGCTGTATTAACTCCTGGTTATACGGTGGGTTATCTTGCTCAAGAACCAGAATTAGACCCAGAAAAAACCGCTGCTGATATAGTTAAAGAAGGAGCAAAAGAAATCTATGATTTGTTAAATGAGTATGATGCACTATCTGCAAAATTTGCTGAAGACTTAACCCCAGAAGAATTTGATAAGGTCATTCAAAAACAAGGTGAAGTACAAGATAAAATAGATGCTTTAGATGCTTGGAGTATAGACCACAAAATTGAAATTGCTATGAATGCTTTAGCGTGCCCTCCAGCAGATGCATTAGTAAAGCATTTATCAGGTGGCGAAAAAAGACGTTTAGCATTAGCTAGATTATTGATTCAAAAACCTGATATTTTATTGTTAGATGAGCCTACAAACCACTTAGATGCTTCATCCATTAGTTGGTTAGAACAACATTTGCATAGTTACCCAGGAACTGTTATTGCTGTTACTCACGACCGTTATTTTTTAGATAATGTTGCTGGTTGGATTTTAGAATTAGATAGAGGTCAAGGGATTCCATGGAAAGGAAATTATTCTTCTTGGTTAGAACAAAAACAAGAACGTTTAGCAAAAGAAGAAAAAGCAGAAAGTAAAAAACAAAAAACTTTGCAACGTGAATTAGAGTGGATTAAAATGTCACCAAAAGCAAAACAAGCCAAAGGTAAGGCACGTCTCAATGCTTATGAAAAATTAGTATCTGAAGAAACAAAAGAAAAAGAACAGGCTTTAGAATTGTATATACCACCCGGTCCACGTCTTGGTGATTTTGTAATTAATGCAGAAAATATTCATAAATCTTTTGGAGATAGAGTCATTATCAAAGATTTAACTTTTATGATCCCAAAAGGTGCTATTGTAGGAATTATTGGTCCTAATGGTGCAGGAAAAACCACTCTATTCAAAATGATTACAGGTAAAGAAAAACCCGACTCTGGTAAATTTGAGGTAGGTCCAACAGTAGTAATTGGTTATGCTGACCAAGAACACTCAGAATTAAATCCTGAACATGATGTATTTACGGCTATTACAGATGGAAATGAAATGATTGTTATGGGTAACCGTGAAATTAATGGTAGAGCTTATTGTTCTAAATTTAATTTTTCTGGTAATGACCAAACCAAAAAAATAAAAGTTTTATCAGGTGGAGAAAGAAATCGTGTGCATTTGGCAAGAGTTTTGCGTTCTGGTGCTAATGTACTTTTATTAGACGAGCCTACTAATGATATTGATGTTAATACATTAAGGGCTTTGGAAGAAGGTATAGAAAATTTTGGGGGTTCTGCTTTAATTATTTCCCATGATAGATGGTTTCTAGATAGGGTTTGTACTCATATTATGGCTTTTGAAGGTGATGGTATGGTAGAATTTTATGAAGGTACTTATTCAGATTACGAAGTATTTAGAACCAAAAAATATGGTAAAGTTGAAGACAGAAAAGCCAAATACAGAACCATTAAGTAACTTTTAAACCAAATATATGAAAAAATTTATTCTTTTTATCTTTGTTATTGTAAGCATGTATAACTTACAAGCTCAATATGTGAATATTCCTGACGAAAATCTGAAAAGTGCTTTAAAGGAAATTTTACCTCAATGCTTTAACGAAAAAGGTCAGTTAAATAAAGATTGCTCTGAAGTTAAAAGTTTAAATAACTTACAAATCAAAAGAAAAGGCATTAAAAATTTAGACGGTTTACAATATTTTTCCATGTTGGAGGAATTAGATTGTTCTCGTAATGAAATTATGAATTTAAATTTTATTCCATCAACTCTGAAATATTTGAATTGTTCAAATAATGAAATAGAAATTTTAAATAATCTACCGCCACTTTTATTGGAATTCGATTGTTCTAATAATAAAATTAAAGAAATACCCCAACTTCCTAATACTCTAAGAATTTTTTATTGTATGGAAAATTCAATAGTAAAATTTATCAATTTACCCAATAGTTTATATGATTTTAATTGTTCTTATAATCAAATTGTTCAGTTGCCTAACTTTAATACAAAAGATAGCAATCTTAAAGAAATAGATTGTTCCTATAATCCTAAATTAAAATGCTTACCAGAGCTTCCCGTCAGTGTTAAAAAAATTCAATATCAAGGTACAAAAATTCAATGTATTCCTAATAAGCCTTATCAATTAGAAAAAGATATCCCGGTTTGCGAAACAAAGTGTAATTGAAAGATAAAATTACGCTATTAAAATATACTCATAGATAAGAACAAAATTGTTTATATTTGTAAAAAATATAAACTGTTTATTTATGTCCATTAAAAATTTAATTTTTGATTTAGGCGGAGTTCTTTATGAAATTGATTATCATAAGGTTACAAATAAACTGCAAGCCTTAAGTCCTAATTTACATTTTTCTCAACTCAAACAAGACCCTATTTTTGATGAATTTGAAATAGGAAAAATTTCACCCAAACAATTTCGAGAAGGTATTCGTAATTTAACGCAAAATCAAGAGTTGGCAGATATTCAAATTGATGAAATCTGGAACAGTATGTTAATTGGGCTTTTTCCGAATAGAATAGAACTTATTCAAAGATTATCACAAAACTATGCAATAGTGCTTTTAAGTAATGCCAATCAAATTCATTACAATTATATTGAGGAAGAATGTAAACCTCTTTTTGAACCTATGAAAAAAATTTTCTTTTCTTTTGAAATTGGCATGCGGAAGCCTCATCCCGAAACTTTTCAGTTTGTATTACAACAAATGCAATTTGAACCCGAAGAAACTTTGTTTATTGAAGATACTATTATCCATATAGAAGGAGCAAAAACTTTAGGAATTCAAACATTACATTTAACTCAACCCTCTGAATTAGAAAATCAATTGACACAAATTTTACAATAAAGCTACATGAGGTTTCTTTTTTCGTTCTTATTTTTTATTTTAATATTTAACATTTCTTTAATTGCTCAAAATAAATACACGGTTTCAGGCATTTTATATGAAAAAGATACTAAAGAAACACTGCCTTTAGTACCAATTTTTTTTGATAGTTTAGGTCAATTAGGAACAAATACTAACTTAGATGGAATGTATCAAATTAGTCTGCTTGAAGGAACTTACATAGTAACCATAAGATATTCAGGATACAAACTTTATAGGGATACAATAATTCTTAACCAAAATATTAATAAAGATTTTTATATTGAACCGATTACCTATCAAGTAGAAGAAGTCGTAATTACAGCCAAAGATAATCCCGGATTAAGGGTAATGAAACAAGCTATTAAAAATAAAAAAGAAAATAATTGGGATAAGTTCAAAGCCATTGAATATAAATCTTACAATAAATTGGTGATTTCATTAGATAATATTTCAGAAGATAAGTTAAACCAACTTCAATATAAGCCTTTAAAAAAGTTCATCAAGTCCCATGAAAATGATACAACTATCCAGGATACTTTACCTAACAAGTACAAATTAGCTATTTTTATTTCGGAATCTATTTCTCGAGTATATCAGAAAAAGCCGGGTAAGATAAGAGAAATTATTGAAGCCACGCAAAGTTCTGGAGTTCAAAATCCAGAGGTTAATTTACTTTCTAATTTTGTTACTTCTATGAATTTTTATGAAAATTATATTCATTTGTTAGGCAAACAATTTATTTCGCCATTAGCTGATGGTGCAACTCTTAATTATAAATACGAACTAAAAGGCATTGAAGCTCATGATCAAGATACAACTTATTTTATTGAAGTGATTCCAAGAAATAAATTTGATTTAGCATTCAAAGGAATGATACATATCAAAAATAAATCATGGGCTATTAAACGTTTAGATTTACGATTATCTTCTAATCCTAATGTAAATTTTGTGGAAGATGTTAGAATGAGGCAACAATTTGATTATATTCAGGGGCATTGGTTACCCATAGTTTCTGATATTGAAGTAGACTTTAAAAATAAAGATAACAATGTGGGCTTAATCGGTAGAACGGCTACAACCAAGACAGAATATATTTTAGAACAACCTAAACCCGATAAATTTTTTGAAGATGCCTCTGTTGAAGTTAGTTTAGGTGCAAATGAAAAAGATAGTTCTTATTGGAAAGAAAATCGGTTGAGCCCGTTAGAAAAAAGTGAAGAAATGGGTTTCGCACTCATTGATACCCTCAAAACGCAAACTTTATGGAAAATTCTAAACTTTTTCTCTGAATATATAACAACAGGCAGACGAAAATTTAAATATTTTGAAATTGGAAATTATACACAACTAATAAGTTTTAATGCAGTTGAAGGATTTCGAAACCGTATAGGAATTTATACAAGACCCTCCCTGAGTAAAAACTGGTATTGGGGTTCTCATATTGCATATGGTTATGGAGATAAACGTCTCAAATATGATATTGATACTCGTTGGAAGATTTCATACAAGCCTCGTTTTGAAATTGGATTACAAAGAACCCATGAGATAGAACAAATTGGTTATCCTGATTATGTTCAAATGGGAACAGGAATCCTCACTTCCATGCTTTTTCGTGTTCCTCTCATTCAACAAAACTATTTTACTGAAAATAATATCCGTATCTGGTGGGACATCCGTAGAGGTATTTCTGCTTTTGCTTCCTTGAAAACACGTTATTTTGAGCCTGCAAGAACTTTTGCTTTTTCTTATTACAATTCTGAAAATCAATTATTAAATACTTTTCAAAATACGGAACTATCTGGCGTTTTAAGGTTTTCAATCAAAGAAAATTTTTTGATGAAAAATGGTGAGAAAGTTTATGCAGGTTCTAAGTATCCTATTTTATATATTGAAGGAAGCTATGCTTTCCCTAATTACTTAGGAAAAAGAATTTTAGCTACACCAAATGATTTTAATGGAGATTTTCGATATCAAAAATTAGGCTTAGTGATAACGGATTATCAACCATTAGGAAGGTTTGGATACATGAATTATACCGTTGGGGTGGGTAAAATTTGGGGGCAGGTACCATATCCTTTATTAAATGTTTTTCGAGGCTCACAATCCTATGCACTTGATCCTATGGGAGTTGGATTAGGTGCTATTGCATCTTTAATGGGTTCAAATCGCTCTATCACCTATGACCCCGTAGGCTTTAATTTAATGTATTTCTATGAATTTGTTGCTGATCAATGGGCTATTGGTGGTTTTGACCATCACCTTGAAGGTTTTTTTATCCGTAAATTCCCTTTTATTCGAAGACTTAAATTCAAAGAATTATGGACTTTCCGAATGGCTTACGGTTCTTTATCACCCCAAAATTTTCATATCAATAATACTCCTTCACAATCCATAAAAGCTCCTGATTTAAAACCTTATATGGAAATTGGTCTAGGTTTAGAAAATATTGCAAAAGTATTACGTTTAGATTTTATTTGGCGTTTAAGTTATAAAAATCCTAACACTCCTGAACGAATTTCTAAATATCAATATAACTATGGGCTTAGAGTCAATATGAATTTAAGTTTTTAAAATTAAAAATTAAAATCAAGCACTAAATTTGATTTCCCATATTAGAGTTTATCAATAATTAAATAAAAATTTGTTTATCATTTAATTGTTAGCGTTTAACGAGGCAATCTGAAACATTAGGTAAATATGCGGTTGTTGAGTAGTGAGTGAATCGAACGTACCGAAACGACCGCATTTCCCCGAAACATGGTCATTTCGGTACGGCTACGCCTACTCAATGCCCAGTCCATTGGTATATAATCGGTTGTTGAGAAGTGAGTGAAGCGAACATACCGAAACAACCAATTTTCCACGCAAAATGGTCATTTCGGTACGGCTACGCCTACTCAATGCCCACAGTTACGGCTACGCCTACTCAATGCCCAGACCATAGGTATATATTCGGTAGTTGAGTAGTGAGTGAAGCGAACGTACCGAAACGACCGATTTCCACGAAAAATGGTCATTTCGGTACGGATACGCCTACTCAATGACCAGTCCATAGGTATATATTCGGTTGTTGAGTAGTGAGTGAAGCGAACATACCGAAACAACCGATTTCCCACGAAAAATGGTCATTCCGGTACGGCTACGCCTACTCAATGACCAGTCCTTATGTATATATTCGGTTGTTGAGTAGTGAGTGAAGCGAACATACCGAAACAACCGATTTTCCCCGAAACATGGTCATTTCGGTACGGCTACGCCTACTCAATGACCAATCCTTATGTATATATTCGGTTGTTGAGTAGTGAGTGAAGCGAACATA
>CALLMJ010000048.1 GCA_938006875.1 uncultured Bacteroidia bacterium | reverse complement strand
ATACCACTAAAATCCAATTTGAGTATTCTGTATGTATTTCGTAACGGTGTGGGATATTTGCCAATGTAATACTTACCAAAAAGTTGTTCAAACTTATTTTTTTGATTGATGTCGTAGTAGTATTCTAGTATGGATAACCACAAACTTTTACCAAACCTACGCGGACGTAAAAAAGATACATAACTTTCATTTTGTTGTTCTAATTTTTCAATATAATCCGTTTTATCTACAAATGCATACTCCTGAGTAGATAACTTTTCAAAATTGCTTACTCCGTAAGGGAATTTTATGTTTTTCATATAACAAAATTACTAAATTAACTTAACTGAATATTCAAAAAAAAATTGAAGTTTTTTATAAAAATTCGGAAACATATTTTATTCTTGAAAAAGTTAATCCTAAAATGATTACTATCTGTGTTCACTGTGGTTACACTCTGTATCTGTTAATACTCTGTGTAACTATTTGATTAAACTTCTGTACAACTTTATAATTTAAGTGGTTGATACCCTCTGTGCTCTCTATGGTTTCAAAACATTTGGAAACATAATGATTATTTTTTTAATAAGATTATTTTTTTAATAAGGAAATTTTATTAATTTTGCATTAAAAAAGATATGATAAAAAATATATTATTGCTTACAACATTATTAATTTCTTATTCGTTAAAATCCAATAACTTACGAATAAGTACTCCTACTTTAGATGGTAATAATCGTTTGGTTTTTACTGTTAGCTGGGATAATTCCTGGTTTACCAATTCTGCTCCTAATAATTGGGACGGGGTTTATTTATTTGTAAAATATCGTGATTGTGCATCAACCAATGCGTGGCAACATGCAATAATTCTGTTGAACCCCCTTTAATTGTTGATTCCTATAAATTATCTGATGGTAGAGGATTGATTGTAAGAAGGTCGGGTGTAGGGAATGGTAATATTGTAGATGACACCGTTAAAATTAAAATCAACACACCAGGACCGGGTTCGAGTTATGATTTTCAAGTATTTGGTATTGAGATGGTTTATATTCCAACAGATTCTTTTTATTTAGGAGACGGAGCATCTATTTATACTATTACCAATGGAGCAACTAATTCCCCATTTTTAGTTACAAATGATAATGCAATAACAAGAGGTACTTCTGCTGGACAAATCTATTCTAATAGTGCTCCAACAACTCTTCCAGCTGATATCCCTGCTCCATTTCCTGTTGGTTATGATAGTTTTTATGTAATGAAATATGAAATCAGTCAAGGGCAATATGTAGCATTTTTAAATACTTTATCTTTTGATCAATCTGCTGCAAGAGGTTTTGTAATTAACGCCAATAGAGTGCACATTGCTGGTACTTGGCCAAATTTTACTACTAACTTTCCTCATAGAGCCATGGGTTATTTAAGTTGGTATGATTATTTAGCCTATCTAGATTGGGCTGCATTATCACCATTAACAGAAACTCGATATGAAAAGATTGCAAGAGGACCTAATATACCTGTTGCTGGTGAATATGCTTGGGGTACAGGAGGGATTTTTGATTGTAATGCAATAAATACAGATGGTACGAATACAGAATCAAACGCTAATCTACCACCAGCTGGAAGTGGTATCGCAAATTATAATAACGACGTTGTTATCGGTCCTTTAAGAAATGGATTTGCAGCAAGCCCTACCTCAAATCGTTTACAGTCTGGTGCAGGTTATTATGGTTGTATGGAACTCACTGGAAATGTTTTGGAATGGTGTGTGAATATTTTTGAAGCGGCTGGCAGAGGCTATACCGGTTTAAATGGTGATGGTAATTTAACCAATTCACCGACTGCGGGTTTCGCTAATACGGCTAATTGGCCTAGTCCGCAAACTGGTGCTTTAGGTTTTACTATAAGAGGTGGTGCTTATCATTCTAATGCAAACGACTCCAGAGTTTCTGATAGAACTTATTATAACTACGGTATAACTTCTAGACAACCCTTTTTGGGTGGTAGGGGCTGTAGATAGACATCCTAATTCATTTTTATGAAGAGACACATCTTCCTATTGATTTTTATACCCTGGAAATTGCTTGCTCAGCCCTATCAGGGAGGCGAATCTAGTGGTTTTGATTTTCAACTATTAAGTCTTTGCAATAGCGAATTTTTTTCCTTTCAATCTTCAGGATCTGGAAGCGGTTTTGATACTACTGCATTTTATGCTTGTTCTGATATTGTTAAATATACAGGATCAGGAATTGGTAGTGGTTTTGATTTTCAATCCAATTATTTTTGTGATTCATTAAATCAGAAACCTAGTTATAAGGGAGATTCTCTAAGTGGTTTCCAATTCGCTTCAATTGGTTATTGTATCCCATTTTTTGTTAGAGGGGATTCTATGAGTGGGCATTTTTTTAATTCTATTTATTACTGTACTCCCATAACTTATAATGGTACTAATAGTAGTGGTCATGCTTTTGTGATTGCGAACTGTTTAATTCCTTTACCCGTTGAAAATTTAGAGTTTTACGCTATAAAGCAAAACCTAAATGCTATCCTTTCATGGAAAGTTACCCATGAAATTAATGTAGATTTTTATGAAGTATTACGATCTTTGGATTTATAAAATTATGTACCCAT
Source organism: uncultured Bacteroidia bacterium (assembly GCA_938006875.1). Lineage (GTDB taxonomy): Bacteria > Bacteroidota > Bacteroidia > J057 > CALLMJ01 > CALLMJ01. Next base: position 12,436 of record CALLMJ010000048.1, on the reverse strand, counting down.
TCATGTAGAGAAAGCTTCTTTAAATTCTTCTCTTGTAATGTTTTATTCAGCTGTTGACTCTAATCCAGCTTTGGGTATTAATTATTATCGTATTGCTACTCATGATTATGATGGTAAAATTTATTATACAGAAATTAAAGAATTGGATTTTTCAAATTATTCCATTCAAACAATACCCTTTACAGTTTACCCTAATCCAATTTTTGGTAATGCAAACTTAAATTTGTGGGTTTCTGATGAAGATGATTTTTTAATCGAGATTTGGGATATTAATGGAAAATTGGTTTGGTCTAAATATGATGAAAAACCCAAAGAACCATCTATTTACGAAATCCCGACCGATAACTGGAGTTACGGAATTTATATTTTAAAATACAAAAATTCAACCTCTGAGTTTTTTCAAAAAATTGTAAAATATTAGAATTCAGTCCTTAATTAAACATAAAAAACAAAAGCCACTAAAAGGAATTATTAGTGGCTTTTGTTTTTATTCCTATTTTTAGATAGGAATTTTTTTAATCCTTTTTACGAAAATATCATCATAAAAAATTTTAATTTGTAACAAAAGTTACATACTTAAAACTTAATTTTCAAAATAGGTAGATTTACTGGTGCAAGTTTCATGAACAATAACCACATAAAGCATGGGAAGTAAGGGTTTTATTTTAAGGAATAACCATTTGGCTAAGTTTTCAGAACTTGGTTTTTTAAGTAATTCATCATTCCATTCATCACCAAGGTAATTCAGGCATTGGTGGTCTAATTGTTCAATTATGGGTTTAACTAATTTGGATATATCTCCGAAATCTATTAAAATCCCTGTTTCGTCGGGTTCACCTCTTAACACGATTTCAATCACAAAACTATGACCATGTAACCTTCTACACTTATGCCCTTCAGGAAATTGAGGTAACCAGTGGGCAGCCTCAAAACGAAAAATTTTGGTTAATTCTATCACTAGTTAAAATTTGTACAAAAATACAAAGGGAATTTGAAATAATATGGAAAAAAATTGTTTGGTATTAGAAAAAAATACTATTTTTGCCCATTAAAATCAAATAAAAGATGGCAGATCATAAAGTTGAATATCCACAAAAACAATCCGATTCAAATGTTTACGAATTTACAGCGGAAGAATTAGCATTAATTGAGAAACATGCATCTAAGTACCCAAGTCGTCAATCCGCTGTTATGCCGGCATTATGGATTGCTCAAGAAAAATGGAATTGGTTACCACAAGGTGCTATTCAATTAGTAGCGGATACCCTTGGGCTTTCTTTTGCTCATGTTTATGGTGTTGCTACTTTTTACACTATGTACCTCAAAGAAAATCGTGCTAAATATTTATTAGAAATTTGTACATGTTTTACTTGTGGCGTTTGTGAGGGACAAGAGCTTTATGATTATGCTAAACAATATTTAAAAGTTGATGAAAACGGTGTTAGTGCTGATAAAATGTTCTATTTACGCGAAGCAGAATGCCTGGGTGCTTGTGATACCGCCCCTGTACTCCAGTTTCATAATAGAACCATTGTTCATAAATTAGATAAAAATAAATTGGAACAAATCATTGAAAATGCAAGGAAAGGTGAACTACCTAAATATGAAGCAGTTCCCTTATATAACCAATCCATTTTAGACTAAAACTCAATGTTTCTGCCTCCTCATAAAGGTTTATTATTATTAGAAGACGGTACTATATTTGAGGGTTCAGGTTTTGGAGCTGAAAATTTTGCAACAGGTGAAATTTGTTTTACTACCAGTATGGCTGGTTATTACGAAACTTTAACAGACCCTTCCTATTCCCATCAATTAGTTACTTTTACGCATACCCATATCGGAAATTACGGTGTAAAAGAAAATGAAGAGATGGAAAGCCAGCGTATTCATGCTAAGGGATTTATTTGTCGTAATTTTTCTAATATTTTTTCACGTACAAACGCTAAAAGTTTACAATCATTATTAGAACAATACCAAATTCCTGTTATTAGCGATATTGATACACGGGCATTAGTCCAAAAAATTCGTAGAGAAGGTGCCATGAATGCACTTTTAACAACCCAAAAAAATCCTAATATCCAAGAGTTAAAAAAAAACCTGAAGAATACGCCTTCCATGAAAGGTTTACATCTAACTCCTAATGTTTCTACAAAAAGTATTTATGAAATACCTGTTCCTAACCCTCGTTATAAAGTTGCGGTGATTGACTATGGGGTAAAACAAAATATTCTCAATGAACTTATCCAAAGGGAAGTATCTTTAAAAGTATTTCCTTATAATTCAACTTTTGAAGAAATCATGAGCTTCTCACCTGATGGAATTATGCTTACGAATGGTCCTGGGGACCCATCAGCTATGCAAAATGAAGTTCAAGTAATTCAAAAATTTTTAGAAATTAATATTCCTATCTTTGGAATTTGTTTAGGGCACCAACTTTTATCTATTGCAGCTGGTTGCAAAACTGTGAAAATGCATCATGGCCACAGAGGTTGTAACCATCCAGTAAAAAATTTAATGAACAGTAAATGTGAAATTACTTCTCAAAATCATGGTTTTACAGTTGATTCCAATCAATTATCTGATAAAGTGGAAATTACCCATATCAATTTAAATGATAGAAGTGTAGAAGGTATTAGAGTTTTAGACAAAAAAGCCTTTTCCGTTCAATATCACCCTGAATCTTGTCCAGGTCCTCATGATAGTAAATACTTATTTGAACAGTTCTTGGAGATAATGAAAAATTAAATTTTAAATTTTGGAATATCATGAAAAGTTGGAAATATTTTTTTGTTACACTTTTATTCTTTATATGGAATTTACAAGCTCAAAATTATGATTTATCGGGTGACTGGGTAGGATATGTTACTCAAAAAGATATGGTGATTTCCTTGGGTTTTTATGAATTTGGATTAAAAATTATCAATAAAGGAAATAGTAACTACGAAGGAAAAAGTTATATTGCTACCGATGGTGATAATTGGAGTGCGATGGGTGAAATGCAATTTAAAGCGAATTGGTCTAATGAAAGTTTTAATTACAAAGAAACTAAAATTATTCAACAAAAAATTCCTCAAAATATTCAATGGTGTTTAAAAAGTTGTAATTTTCAACTTAAGATTAATAATGATAGCTTAATTATGGAGGGTCCATGGTCTGGACGTTCTAGTTATGGTGAATGTAATCCTGGTTTTATAAGAGTTGCTAAACCCCTTCCAATCAAAAATTCTAATACCCCAAAAGCAGAAGAAAAACCTTTATTACCTGAAAATGTCAAATTAGGTGAAAAATTTCAATTTTCAGCTATACAATTTGAACCCAGTAAAAGCTATTTATTGTCCAGTTCTTATGAAACCTTAGATGCTATGGCGGATTGGCTGAAAAAACATCCTAAAAATATTATAGAAATTGAGGGTCATACCGATAAAGGCAAGAATTATGAGTATAATATGAATCTTTCCCAAGATAGAGCTAATGCTGTGATGAATTATTTAGTTCAAAGAGGAGTAAATCCTAATCAATTAAAAGCCAAAGGTTATGGTTCCACTAAACCCATTGCAGATAATGAAACCATTGAGGGAAGAAAATTGAATCGTAGAGTAGAATTTGTTGTTTTGCAATAAAATACTTCCATTTTCTGAATAAATAATAAGTTTCGTTCGATATATCATTTTTGGTAAATCATAAATTCAACTCTTTGATTAAGGGTTCTTCCTTCTTCTGTACTATTATCACCTATGGGTCTTGAAGCACCATAACCCACAATTCTAATTCTTTCAGAACCAATTCTTTGAGAAACTAAATATTTTTTTACTTCATTAGCACGATTTTCTGATAAAATTCTATTTGCTTCTGCTGGTCCTAGATTATTAGTGTGCCCAGCAATTTCAATTTTCATTTCTGGGTTGTCTTTTAAAAGTTTAACCAAACGATTCAATTCGTGGATAGATTCGGGCTTAATATTATACTTTCCTCTTTCAAAAAATATATTATTCAAACGGATATTTTGACCAATTTCTAAGGGAAGCAAGTAAATATCTTTATGAATAGTTTGGGATTCAGTGATTTGAGTTAAATCTAAATTTTCATTTACGGAATAAAATCCTTTAGATTCTGCTAAAATTGCATATTTTTTTCCAGCGGGTAAAGTAATTTGATAATCCCCAATACCAGAAATAGATTGAGCCCTACCCGCTTCTTTTCCATCTTCCAAAAATTCGTAAATAACCACAGCACCTAAAAGTTCATGAGTATTTTTATGGATAACTTTTCCTTTTACTAACACCACTGGATTGGGTTTTACTTTTTCTTTAAGTTTAACAGAATAAATATCATTACCACCGAAAGAATTATGATTTGCATTAAAATAAGCAAATTCTCCCAAGGCATCAATCACAAAAGTTTCGTTGTGCCCTGAATCATTAATATCTTTGCCCAAATTTATAGGTTCTGACCATTGAGTATAAGAATCATCTAAACGTTTGGTCATATAAATATCCCAAGAACCTAAGCCTCCAGGTCTTATACTTGCATAATAAAGCGTAACACCATCAGAGGCCAAATAGGGACTCAAAATTCTAGAGCCATTATTAATAATTTTTCCAGTATGTTTAGGAAATGACCATTTACCAGATTTAAAAAAACTTACGTATAAATCTCTTTCACTTAAAGCATCGTTACCTTTATAAGTAAAAAGCAAAACATTACCATCATTATTTAAACAAAAAGTTGCATCGGTATCGGGAAGGTTTATTCCCAGCTCAATAGGTTGTGGGTTTGACCAGCCGTTAGAAGTTCTTTCTATAGTACATAATTTTCTTTTACCATTAATTACAACTGTAATCAAAAGCTTATTATTATCAGGAGAAATAGAATAAACATAAACTGAATGGATACCATCATTAAATTTTGCAGGAAATTTTTTTGCTTCTGACCACTCACCATTAGGAAGTTTTTCAGCGTAAAATAAAAAGTTTTCATCGTTATTAGGGCATAAAATTCTAGTAAAATAAAGGGTATTCCCATCAGGAGAAATTCTGGGTCTATAATCATAACAAGCTGAATTGATAGATTTTCCAAGATTTTGAGGTTTACCAATTATCATACTTTCTTGTGAAAAACCCCAGCAGTGAATAAAAAATGATAAAATGAGCAAATATTTACGCATGAAAGAATTTAAAGGAATACAAATTTAATAGTTTTTTCTTACAAGTTTTTTGTTTAGAATCCATCATTTTCTAATCTTAAAATTAATTTGAAAAACATTTGAGTTTTCAGAAGGATTTAAATAAATAATTTTACCATGATTAAGTTCTAAAATTTTTTTAGTTAATACCAAACCTAATCCAAATCCAGTTTTATTGATGCTATTTTTTCCTCTAAAAAAATGATGAAACAAATATATTCTTTCATCATCTTCAATGATGTTTCCATTATTTTGAATTTTAATTATTAATTCCTCATGATTCGAGCAATCAAAACTTAAAAAGACTTTTTGGTCAGTAGAATAAAGAACACTATTAGTTAACAAATTCATAAAGGCTTGTCTTATAAGGGTATCGTTTGCATATAATTGTAAAACATTTTCATGAATATTCTCTGGATAGTATTCAACGTTAAATTGAAAGCTGGGATAAATAATTTGTAATTCACTAATAATATCAAAAATCATTTCATCTAATCTAAACAAAGTCATTTTAGAACGGGTGTAGGTTTCAATTTTAGAAATTTCTAATAGAACGTTAATAATATCTGCTAAAGATTTAATCTTTAAAATTTGATTTTCAATTTCTTGATGAAAAAAAACGGGGTCAGAAATTTTAGATATACGTTCAAGTTCAGAAACAATTACGGCAATAGGTGTTTTTAATTGATGCGAAATATGCCTTACAGTATGTTGTTGAAATAAAAAAAATTCATTGGTTCTATGAATTAACTCATTGAATTTTTCTGTTAAATATTCGAGTTCAAAGGAACTTTTGTCAATAGGAATTTTTTCTACCTCAGATTTACTAAAATCATATTGATTTAATTGCTCTGCAAAATCTGTTATAGGTTTGGAAATTTTATGAGATAAATAAATGGTGATGAGCAAAACCGCAATGGCAATTATAGAAGTAATAACAATTAATACATATCTTAAATACCTTAATTTGGAAAACCCAAATTCATCATAAGCTTTACTAATCGCATAAAAATGGTTATTGGAATTTTCAAAATATACAGCAACTAAATCATATTTACCTTGTTTGGTTTCAATCCATTGATTACTAGGAGAAAGTTGATTGAGTATTTGTTCATAATTATCAATAGACAAATCATCAACACTTTTATAGATTAAATGTTTATGTTTATCAAAAATCAACATTTTCTCGTCATAAAAATCATGAATAGTTAATTTATCCATTATAGCGGTAAGGCTTTCACTAAGTTCTTTATATTTAGCAATCAGCTCAATGGTATAACGAATTTTTTCTTTTTGCCTTTGCTGAAATTCTTCTTCACGGTATTCTGAAAATAAATAATATACAATCAAAGAAGTAATAATGGTTAAAGAAATAACTGTTGTAGAAAAATAAATTAAAATTTTATCACGAATTTTCATTCTATTTCTAAGTAATAACCATATCCTACTTTGGTTTTTATGGAATTTTTTTCAAAGGGTTTATCCATTTTGTTTCTTAAAAAATTGACATAAACCTCTATGGTATTGGTATTAGCATCAAAACCATTTCCCCAAATCTCAGCAATCAAATCTTTTTTAGATACAATTTCACCTTTATTTTCACAAAGTTTCTTTAAAATTTGAAACTCTCTAGGAGTTAAAACGATTTCCTTTCCTTGACGAAATACTTTTTTTTGTGGAATTTGAATCGTAATATCCCCTGCAAAAAGAGTATCTGTATCCTGTTCACTATGATTGTTCATTTTAGAACGCTTAATTAAAGCATGAACTCTTAGAAGTAATTCTTTCATAAGAAAAGGTTTCGTTAAATAATCATCAGTACCACTTTCAAAACCTTTAATTTTATCTTCAATATCATCAAATGCTGTAAGCATCAACACAGGGGTATGATTATTATATGTTCTAAAACTTTTACACAAATCGTAACCTGTTTTTCCGGGTAAATTAATATCTAAAATAATACATTCAAAATTTTCTTTTTTTAATAATCTTTCTGCAAGTAGCCCGTCATAAACAGTTTCTACTTGATAATCAGAAGCTTGTAAAGTTTCCTTAATATTTTTATTCAAAATAGGATCATCTTCCACAACAAGTATTTTCATAGGAATACAATAATACAGAATATTTTTGAAAATTAAACTCCACCAATATAAAAAGGCTATCCATAAGGACAGCCTCTTTATATTTTTATTGATTACTACTGGTTAAGTGCTTCTGCACCTCCTACAATTTCCAAAATTTCCTTAGTAATTGCAGCTTGACGTTCTTTATTGTAAACCAATTTCAATTGATTAATTAACTGGGAAGCATTTTCTGTTGCAGCGTCCATTGCGACCATTCTGGCACCATGCTCAGAAGCATTAGAATCTAATACACATTTATAAAATTGTATTTTTAAAATTTTGGGTATCAAATCCGTCAATATTTCTTCTTTATTGGGTTCAAAAATATAATCAACAAAGTTCTGATGATTTGTTTTTTGAACTTCTAATGGTAAGAAAGTTTCTACTTTACGTATTTGGGTTGCTACATTTTTGAATTCATTGTAAATGATTTCTACTTTATCCCATTTTTCATCAATGAAACCTTGCATAACCATTTCTGCAACATTAGCAGTTTGTTTAAAAGAAACTTTGGAAAATAAATCATGATTTTCTCCTATCAAGGAATGAGTTCTTTTAAAAAACTCATAACCTTTTTTTCCTATGCACAACAAATGAACATTACCCGTTTTATGTAGGTGAGAATATTTCTCTTGAATAATGCTTTGAGTAAGTTTAAAAATGGAAGAATTAAAAGCACCACAAAGACCTTTATTGGAAGTAACCACTACCAAAAGTACATTTTTGACTTCTCTAACTTTAACGTAAGGAGAATCAATTTCTTGCTGACCCAATAATAAATTCTGAATGAGTTCTTTTAATTTATTGGCATAAGGTCTTAAACGTATAATTCCGTCTTGGGCTTTTCTTAATTTAGCAGCAGAAACCATTTTCATGGCTTTTGTGGTCTGCTGTGTACTTTTGATACTGTTAATTCTTAAACGAATATCTTTTAAATTCGCCATAAAAAATTATGATTTATATCTTAAAGCGATTTCATTTGCACACTTTTTAATAGCAGCAACTGCATTATCAGATAAGTTACCTGAAGCAATTTCAGCCATTTCATTTTTATATTGAGTATCTAAAAGAGAAAGAAATTCTTTTTCAAATGCTTTTATATCTTTCAATTGAACGCTATCCAATAAGCCGTTAGTACCAGCATAAATAATAGCAATTTGCTGTTCTACTCTAAACGGATTAAACTCATTTTGTTTTAAGATTTCAACTAATCTTTTTCCTCTTTCTAATTGAGCTAAAGTAGTGGGGTCAAGGTCTGAACCAAACTTAGCAAAAGCTTCTAATTCACGGAATTGTGCTAAATCCAATTTTAGAGTACCAGCAACTTTTTTCATAGATTTAATTTGAGCGGAACCACCAACCCTAGATACAGAAATTCCTACATTAATAGCAGGTTTTACTCCTGAATTAAATAAGCTTTGTTCTAAGAAAATCTGTCCATCAGTAATAGAAATTACGTTTGTAGGAATGTAAGCGGAGACGTCCCCTGCTTGAGTTTCAATAACGGGTAAAGCAGTTAAAGAACCTCCTCCTTTTACTAAACTTTTGAAAGATTCGGGTAAATCGTTCATATTTTTAGCGATTTCATCGTTATTGATAATTTTAGCGGCTCTTTCTAATAAACGAGAGTGTAAATAAAAGACATCACCGGGATAGGCCTCACGTCCTGGGGGTCTTCTTAATAATAGAGAAACTTCACGATAAGCAACTGCCTGTTTAGAAAGATCATCATAAATTACTAATGCGTGACGACCAGTGTCTCTAAAGAACTCCCCAATAGCGGCGCCTGCATAAGGAGCAAATACTTGTAAGGGAGTTGGAGAAGATGCTGGAGCTGCAACTATTATAGTGTAAGGCATGGCACCATTTCTTTCTAATGTATTCACAATCTGAGCAACCGTAGATGCTTTTTGCCCAATAGCTACATAAATACAATAAACAGGTTTACCTTTTTCATAAAACTCTTTTTGGTTGATAATAGTATCAATAGCAATGGTAGTTTTACCGGTTTGCCTATCACCAATGATTAGCTCCCTTTGTCCTCTACCAATGGGAATCATGGAATCAATAGCTTTAATACCCGTTTGTAAAGGTTCATTTACGGGTTGTCTAAAAATAACCCCAGGAGCTTTTCTTTCTAATGGTGATTCATAAAGTTCTCCTTTAATCGGACCTTTACCATCAATCGGCTCGCCAATGGTATTAATCACTCTACCCACTAAACCATCACCAACCATGATAGATGCAATACGATTTAATCTTTTTACAGAAGAACCTTCTTTGATGCCTTTAGAATCTCCAAGTAAAACTGCACCAATATTATCTTCTTCTAAGTTTAATACGATGCCTTTTAAACCATTATCAAACTCAATCATTTCTCCTGATTGAACGGAAGTTAATCCATAAATTCTTGCTATACCGTCACCCACTTGAAGAACGGTACCCACTTCTTGTAATTCGGTTTCTGATGTTAAACCAGATAATTGTTGTCTAAGTATTTGAGAAACCTCGTCAGGTCTTATCATTTTTTTTAAATTTTAAAGGTTAAATTTGATCAATAAATGTTATATCTTGAAACTGTCTTTTTAATTTTCGTAATTTAGAAGCGATGCTTCCATCATATTCTTTACCATCAAAACGTAATATAAATCCTCCAATAATATCCGGTTGAATTTTATATTTGAATACTACTTGAGATTTAAGTTTATTTTCTGTTTTGTTTTTCACTTGTAGAACAAAATCTTCACTCAAAGGAGCAGCCGAAATTAATAAAACTTCAGTGATGTTATTTTCTTTTTGATAAAGTTTTACAAACTCTACGGCTACGTAAGGTAAAATAGATTCTCTATGTCTTTTAAAAACAATATCCATAAAGGTTATTGTCAAAGCATGAAAATGGTTAGAAAAAGCTTTTTTAAGCATTTCTAATTTTTTGTAAGAATTAATTATAGGGCTTTGGATTAAAAGACGAAGTTCTTTAGATTCTTCAACTAAAGTTTTTATATGAGAAAAATCCTTATGAATTATATCCAAAAGGTTTTTTTCTTTACTTAAATCAAAAATGGATTTAGCGTATCTTTTAGCAATTCTTTCGTTTTCCATTAGTTGAAATTGATTTTATCTAATTCAGATTGAGCAAAAATTTCTTGTTCCTTAGGATTTTTGAGTTGTTCTTTTAAAATTTTCTCTGCAATTTCTACAGATAAAGAACCTACCAAATTTTTAATTTCAGTTATGGCAGCATTTTTCATTGTAGTAATTTCTTGTTCTACGTCTGCTAATTTTTTTGCTTTTAAGTTAGAAGCTTCTTGTTCAGCTAATTGTTTTTTTTGATTAGCTAATTCTTCAGCTTCTTTTATAATACGCGATTTTTCAGCTAAAGCTTCTTTATGAATTTTTTCAGTCAATTCATTCATTTTTTGGATTTCTTGCTTAGCTGTTTCTGCATCTTTCAAAGCTTTTTCAATTCCTTCTTCTCTTTTTTTGATTGAAGCAATGATAGGCTTCCAAGCAAACTTCGCAATAATGAAATAGTAAAGAACAAATATGACAATTGTCCAGAAAAATAAACCGAATTTAGGTAATATGATTTCCATGTATATAAAAATTTGATTAAGATTTTTTAAAATTAAATTACACAGACTAACCAACCGTTAGCCTGTGTAATTGATTGAAATTAAAGAGCTAGTAATAAGCAAATTACTTCACCGAAAAGTGCTACCCCTTCAATGAAAGCGGCAGTTAAAACTGCAATACCTCTTACATCATCTTTAACTTGTGGTTGACGAGCCATAGACTCAGCAGCAGAAGCTGCCAATCTACCAATACCCATACCGGCACCTAACGCTACAATACCAGCACCGATACCACCACCTAACTTACCGAACTCTGTTGCTACTTCTAAAAGTGTCATAATTGATTGTTTATATTAAGGTTGTTAAATTCCAAATTTTTAATGATGTGCTTCTTCGTGATGATGCTCTTCTAATGCACCTCCTAAAAATACACAAGTTAATAAGGTAAATACATAAGCCTGAACAATTGCTACCAACAGTTCAAGAGTTAAAATAAATAAACTAAAGAAAATAGATAATGGCGCTATTCCCAAACCCGCACTTAGATTGGTTCCTTTCGAAAATACAAATATCAAACTTATCAAACCAAGAACCATGAAGTGTCCTGCTGAAATATTTGCAAAAAGACGCATCATTAATGCAAAGGGTTTTGTAAAAATACCCACCAATTCAACAGGCAACATAATAAACTTAACAGGAAGTGCAACGCCAGGATACCAAAAGATATGTCCCCAGTAATCTTTTGTTCCGTTGAAATTTACAATTAAGAAAGTTAATATTGCTAATGCAGCTGTAACAGATATATTACCTGCAATATTGGAATTAAGAGGAGTTAACCCAAATAAATTACAAAACCATATAAAGAAAAATACAGATAACATATAAGGAAGAAATCTATCAGTGTGCTTTCCTAAATTGGGTCTTACTACTTCATCTCTTACAAAAACGATTATAGGCTCCATAAAAGAAGCAAAACCTTTGGGTAGAGGATTTTCATTGTATTGACTTGCCGCCCTTTTAAACAAAAATATTAATAACAAAGCTACAATTAACATTTGAAGGGAGGTTTTCGTTATTGATAAATCTAAAACATGAACCCCATTTTTTGTTTCATGAATTTCACCATGATGATACTTGTAGCCTTTTTCATCAGCTGATTTTGCTTGTTCTTCATCAGAATGCCCATGTAAAAAGAAAAAATCTAATCCTTTTTCTGAACTATAGATTATCCAAGGTAAATGAATTGCAATTGGAGCGTAATGCTTAGTACCATCTGGATTAGTCCCTGAAGGAATTTCAGCGATATGCCAATCATGAGAATCTTTAATGTGATGAAACATTAATTCGGATACGCTAAAACTGCCCTCTTTTTCTTCCTTCGCTTCCAAATTGGGGAAACTAAAAAAGAACGAAAATAGAATTATTAAAAAGTATTTTGTGTAAGTTATTGATTTACAAAACATAAAGTTTTAGTTTTTATCTTTTGAATTGGCACGCAAGTTAGACATAACTGCGTAAATTTCAAAAATTGTGAGAAAAAAATATGAAAAAAAGTA
>CALLMJ010000047.1 GCA_938006875.1 uncultured Bacteroidia bacterium | reverse complement strand
TTTTTTCATAAAAAAGCGGGCGTTGTAAAAACCAAGTCTGCATTTGTAGAAACTTTCATTTGGGTATTTATTTCTATTTTATTTGGATTTGCTATAAGATATTATGTAGGTTCTACTCAATCTTATGAGTTTTTTACAGCTTATGTAACAGAGTATGCTTTATCAGTTGATAACATTTTTGTCATTCTTTTAATTTTAAGATACTTTAAAGTAAATGAAGTTTATTATCATCATATATTATTTTGGGGTATTTTGGGTGCCATTATATTCAGGGCTATTTTTATATTTGTTGGTGCTTATTTCATTCACCAGTTTCATTTTATTTTATATATATTTGGAGCATTTTTGTTATTCACAGGTATTAAAATGCTATTTGTGAAAGATGTTGATGATGAGGCAGAAGATTTTAATCCAGAAGATACTTTCGTTTTAAGAATGGCTAAAAAATATTTGCATTTTTCTTCTGAAGACCATGGAGATCATTTTTGGATTAGAGATGCATCAGGAAGATTAGTTTTTACAACTCTTTTTATGTGCTTAATTCTCATCGAGACCACCGATTTAATTTTTGCTGTAGATTCTATTCCTGCTGTTTTTGGGGTTTCAAATAACGAATTTGTAATTTATACTTCTAATATGTTTGCTGTGATGGGACTGCGTTCCATGTTTTTTGTTTTAAGCAGTATTATTGATAAATTCTATTTATTAAAAAAAGGTTTAGCAATCGTTTTAGCTTTTATTGGAAGTAAAATGCTTTTAGATATTTTCCATATCAAAATTAGTGAACAACTTTCTTTGTTAATTATATTATCAACTTTAGCATTTTCCATTATACTTTCTATTTATATTCCGCAAAATAAAGATGATGAAAAACCACAGGAAGAGAATCGTTTGGATAATTAGTCTTTTCTTGTTTATTAAATGTTCAGGACCTAATAAAAATTTAGTTTTCTGGAGTGACACCAAAGATTTTGTATGGAATGATTATCAAGTAAATCAATCTATTGAGCAAAATCAATTTCAGTTCATTCCTGGTTCTTTGTTGATTCATGCAGTATCTTTAAATTATCCTTTTCTTGAATGGATTTTACCTTACTACGAAGTTTATAAACCCAGTTTAAGTACTCAAAAAAATGCTATCAAATGGGGTGCTTGTCTTACAGATATAAATTATTTGGCGATTTATCAAAAAAATATTTGGCTATCAAAATATAGAAATTATTCGGATAGCCTAAAAATTAGCCTTTTTGATGGTTATGAATTACCCGAATTTTACAATTCCTATTCAGAAAATCCTGACTCTCTACAAATTTGGATTGCTAGTCAATTAGGTTCTTTGGATTTGATTTGTAAAACATTAGAAAAAAATAGGGACCTAAAACATTTTGTTTATTTTGGTGCTTGGTTAGAAACTTTATTCATTATAGCTCATACTGCATCATTTAAAGAAGATGTTGCTTTGTTTTTAAAATTAGAAGAACACCAAAAATATGTGGATTTTTATTATCAATTTTTAAAAACACATGCTTTCTCAGAATGGATTAATCATGATGTTGAATGGATTAGCCGCCAACTTTTGGTTACTCAAACGGTAAATGTTTGGGATAGTGTAGAAAATCAATTTCAATTAAAAACCTTTCCTTTAAAAGATCCTGTTATTAATCTTCAAAAAAATCTTTCAGAACTCAGAAAAAAATGGATATTAGAAAATTAATTTTAAGCTTTATAATTTATATTTTTTTACACAACCTTTTGTTTTCCCAGTGTGATGTAGAACTTAATCAATGTTTTTTGAATCAGGGTAAAAGCAAAACTGTTTATTTATTTGTTGACAATATCCTTACCAATCAACCACAAAAACAAAAAATATTTTTGCAAGAAGGATATTTTTATACTTTTTCTGGTTGTACTTCTCCGGGCATAGGAAATATTATATTTGGGTTACAAGAAATACAAGGTAACTTAATCAAAAATAATATTATTAGCACTAATGAATTAAAAAATAACTTTGAATGGCTTTGTAAAAAATCAGGTTATTATCATCTGATTTTTTGGCTTCACGAAGGTTCAGGTTGTGCGACTGTTCAAGTGAGTATCCATCCTAAACAAAAATTTGATTAAGGTCTTTCTAAAAAAAAATCAATGTTTGAACTTTGATTTAAAATTGTTTGTTACATTTGCAGAAATTTTCTCGCAACATGAAAAAATACATTTTAACATTATCAATGATTGGGCTTTTATTAACAACAAGTTGTACAAAAGCTCCTGATGCTCAGAAGGCTGATGCAAAAGACGCCAAAGAAGTAACCAACACTTCTGGTAACGAATTGAAGGTAGATACTCAAGCATCTGTTGTTAAGTGGATTGGTACCAAAAGAACGGGTCGTCATGAAGGTACTATTAAAATTCAAGAAGGCTCTTTAAAAATTCAAGAAGGTAATCTAACTGGTGGTTCATTTGTATTAAATATGACTAGTATTGAAGTTACAGATTTGGCTTCTGGAAAAGGTAAAGAAGATTTAGAAGGTCATTTAAAAGCTGATGATTTTTTTAATGTAGAAAAATACCCAACCGCTAAATTTGAAATTACAAGCGTTACCCCAGATACTACTGGTGGAAATACTCACAAAATTGAAGGTAATTTAACCATTCGCGAAACTACTAAAAGCATTGCATTTGGTGCAAAAGTAAATGTTTCTGAAAACAGTGTTGATGCTACAACCAATTTTAACATTAATAGAAAAGATTGGGGAATACAATATGATGGTAAAAAAGACGATTTAATTCGAGATGAAGTAAATTTCGATATCCAGCTAAAAACAGAAAAACCTTCATAATCTAAACTCAAAAATTTAATCTTAAATTAAGAGTTTTTGTGAACAGGATTTTTGTAATAAACAGAAATTTTGTTCACTTTTTTATTAAACCTTGATATTTCTACTCTAAAACCTACCCAGTTGATACAATTTTTTATTTTTTTTCATCTAAAGGATTATATTCAACAATTTGACCATCAGGAAGTTCATAAAATCTTTTACCATTAATTACAAAATCATTAGGTAATCCATTTTTACGATTTACTTCTTTTGCTTCTTTTACTGCTTTACGAAATAAATTCATCATATAAGAAGCGGTTTTATAAATATCCTGATTATCTAACTTTTGAACTCTCATTATCTATATCTTTTATAAATTGGTTAAATAATTTTTCTGACTCTATTACAAATTTTTCGCCAGAACCCATCGCAACTTTTACAGGTTCTATTATACTGGAATTGTAAAACAAAATCCAAATATTAGCTAGGTTTTTATAAATATTCCAAAAATTTTTTTTACTTCTATAATATCTACGGATTACATCTTCATCAGGCACAAAATGGCCACCCAGTTTTACCCTTAATTTAATTCTTTGAATACAATCTTGTGGGGTCTCTAGAAAAACATAAAAAATTTGAATAAAATAATGATTTTGTATGGCTTTTTGAATATACTTTAATAAATATTTTCCTGATAATGTAGTTTCTAAAACGAAATTTAGTCCCGTTAGAATGTAATTTTCTAGCCTTTGAAAAAAAATTTTACCAGCTTCGAATTTTGAAATAGAATATTTTTTTTCAATTTCATCAGCATTTAAAAATAAAAATCCCGTTTCTTTCAAAATATTGTTTGAAAAAGTGGTTTTTCCTGAACCATTTGCACCAGCAACAATCAGAAAAGACTTCATGAAGAAATTTATTTTTAGCTATGCAAATATAAGCATTAATTAATCATTTTCCAAATCCAAAAAATTTTTATATTTGCCATTGAATGAAACCTAAAAATAATTCTTTTCATCAAATTACTACAGAAAAAGAAGAAAATTTTTCTTTGTTGGGTATTGTTTCCCCTAAACCTATCTATAAATTAGCTTTTCTACTAAACCAAAATCTAAATTTTGATTTTACACTACTCAATAACGAACATTTAGATTACACAATCCCTAATTTAACTACCATTTACACTTCAAAATATATTATTGATTGGTACTTATTTGCGAATATATTCCCTAAAAAACAAAAAAAACTCAAAGATTTTGATTATTTTTTAATTGGATACCCTAAAATAGATGATGCTGAAATTCAATCTTTTCTTAAACAAATTAATTCCATTAATGAAATCACTATTTCAGCTATTATTGACCATAGAAAAGATGTTGTTGATTTATTTTCTAGTATTTTATGAAGAATATTGCATTTCTAACCTTAGAAAACCCAAAAGGTTTTGTAATTTATGATGGTCTTTGTATCCCATACTTTCTTAATAAAAATATTGAAGTTTCGGAAATTCCATGGACTAGATTTATGGATTGGTCTATTTTTGACATAGTCATTATTCGTTCTCCTTGGGATTATCAACAAAAATGGAATCATTTTATTGAGGTTTTAAAATATATTCAATCTCAAACTTTATTAGCCAATCCCTTGGAAGTAGTTTTATGGAATTATAAAAAAACTTATCTACAAGAACTTAAAAATCATTCTTTTGAAATTGTGGATACAATTTTTTTAGAAAATACTCTCTCAAATCAAGAATTTGAAAATATACAACGAATGTTTGAAACCAATCAATTGGTAATAAAACCTCAAATCAGTGCAAACGCAGATGATACTTTTATCTTACAAAATTTTGATAATTATAAACAAAAAGCCTCCATTTTTCAAAACAAGCCCTATATGCTTCAACCCTATCTGAAAAATATAGAAAAAGATGGTGAAATATCCTTATTTTATTTTAATGGATGCTATTCTCATGCTGTAATCAAAAAACCTAAGTATGGGGATTTTAGAGTACAAGAAGAACATGGCGGTATAATTTCTGCTATTAACCCATCACCAAATTTAATATCCTTTTCAAATACTATTTCTAATTTTCTAAATCAGAAATTTGGCACACTTTTATATGCTCGTTTAGATTTTGTTAATTATCATGATAGTTGGTTAATTATGGAATTAGAACTTATAGAACCCTCATTATACTTTCCTTACCATAAGGATGCTTGTACTAACTTCGTAAATTCAGTAAAAAATTGGTATCAAAAAAAGAAATTATCCATTATTTCATAACATTTAAATAATTTTCACCAAGATAGGTTCGGAAACGGTCTAAGGGATTGGTACCTTTGTATTTTTGTATTTCTATCAATACCGTTTCAGGTTGATGGTTCTCGGTTTCAATAATGGCTTTGAAATCAAAACGAGAGAGGAAAGGGTTTCCTTCCTTGAGAAGGGGTAGTTCTACGTTACGGTTTTCAAGATGG
>CALLMJ010000046.1 GCA_938006875.1 uncultured Bacteroidia bacterium | reverse complement strand
GGAATTATATTAGTAAGTTTAGATAAATTTAGAAAAAATGAAGAAGAATTAGAAAATAATTTTGATAGATGGATGTATTTGTTGAAAAATTTGCATAAATTAGATAGTATGCCATTAAAATTGCAAAATAAGTTATTTATCAAGTTATTTCAGTTAGCGGAATATAGTGCTATGGACAAAGAAAAACAAAACGAATATTTAGATAGTCTTATGAAATATAACGAATTAAAAAATACCATTGACACTTACAAAGAAGAAGTAGAAATTGCAAAAAAAGAATTGGAACAAGAAAGAAAAAGAGCGGAACAAAAAGAAAAAGAATTAGAACAAGAAAGGGAAAGGGCGGAACAAGAAAGAGAAAGGGCGGAACAAGAAAAAATCAGATCGATTAGAATTTTATATTCATTAGGATTAGGCAATCAGGAAATTGCGAATAAAACAGGTTATGATTTAGATTTTGTAAACCAAGTAATTAATGATTTGAAAATATGAGTTTAAGTGTTACGATTGATCAACAGTCGGGATTTTGTTTTGGTGTAGTATATGCCATTCAAATGGCAGAAGATTTTTTAGAAAATCATGATACTCTTTACTGTTTGGGAGATATTGTTCATAATGACTTAGAAGTAAACAGATTAAAAGCCAAAGGCTTACATATAATCAATCATGATGATTTGGTTCATTTAAAAAATACTTCTGTTTTAATTAGAGCCCATGGTGAACCACCTTCAACTTATCAAATTGCTTTAGAAAATAATATTGAATTAATTGACGCATCATGTCCAGTAGTATTAAAATTGCAAAATCGGGTTCGTAATGCTTATGATTCTGATACTCAAATTATTATTTTTGGGAAACCAGGACACGCAGAAGTAAATGGTTTACTGGGGCAAACTCAAAATCAAGCCATTGTAATTACTAGCATTGAAGATTTAGATTCCGCTAATATAAATTACTCAAAACCTATTCAATTTTTTAGCCAAACCACAAAAAGCACTGCCAAATTTTATCAAATTAAACAGGAAATTGAAAAAAGAATTCAAAATGAATTTAAAGCTAATGATACTATTTGTAGGCAAGTCTCAAATCGTGAACCTCAATTAGATACGTTTGCAAAGAATTTTGATGTGATTATTTTTATTGCAGGTAAAAAAAGTTCTAATGGAAAAGTTTTGTATGAAGTTTGTAAACAATCTAATCCTAATTCTTATTTTATCAGTTCAGTTGAAGAAATAGAACTTGAATGGTTTAAAGAAGCTAAAACAGTAGGCATCTGCGGAGCAACCTCTACTCCTATGTGGCAAATGGAAGAAGCTAAAAAATGGATAGAAAATCAATTCCCTCCTTCAATCAATTAGTAAATCCTCATTTACTGTTAATTTTTTGGATTCTCTCTATCATTTTGCATGGATTAAGTTATTTCATGGTAATTGCCAACCAACAGTATTTACTGAATGATTCTGTAATTTATTTGACAATGGCTAAAAATTTTCAAAACTATGGAGTGATTTCGCAATCTTTTTTTGAACCTATACTCCCAGATTTTCAACGAAGCCCTTTATATCCTATATTTTTATCCTTCTTTTCTATTAAAATCATATTAGCTTTACAACATGTTTTTATCCTTTTAACGGGCTATCTACTTCAAAAACTTTCTTATAATATCTATTCAACACCTTCATTTTTAAAATATCTCGGAGTTTTTTTTACATTAATGCCTTATTCCTTGAACTTACCGTCTTTGATTTTGTCAGAAAGTCTTTTTGTATTTTTTTTTACTTTAGCAAGCCTATTTTTCATACATTTTTTTCAAAATTCTAAATGGTTTGATTTAATTTTTTCAGCAATTTTTATTATAATTTGTGCGTACATAAGAGCATCTATTTTACCATTTATACTTTGGTTTATGTTAGCCATTTTCGTTTACCATAAAAGCTATTGGAATACTATATTTTTCTCATTGTTAATTTTAATAGGAATTTTTCCTTGGATGTACAGAAATTTTTTTTACACCCATCAATGGATTTTTACTTCTGCTTCTCAAATTAGTACTTCTTACGGACGTATCGGAGGAACCATTTTAGCTTTTGATAATAATTTCAATAATGACCCTTATCTTAAAGTAAATGCTGATGAATTTATTCAACAATATCATTCTCTGCAAACCATCAAAAAATACTATCATGAAGTTATCAATGAAGAAAATGAATTCATTCAAGTGCCATTATCTTGGATTTATTTAAAACAACATTTTACAATGCCTGTTCATGCTGTATTTTTTCATTTACGTTGTATTTATCAACAAATGACAGGATTAAGCTATGGAATGAGTATCTATTTATATCAAAATCAATATATTGCAATTTTAATGGCTTTTATGCAAGCTCTATTTATTCTTATAATTTATGGATTATTTGCATATTCAGGGTTCACAACTACTAATAAAAAATTATGGATTTTATGGTTTATAGGTTTACTTCTTTGGTTGTTCATACATAATGCAGCATGGGCTGATGGTCGTTATCGTTATGTTACAGATTTATGGTGTATTTTAGGGATTATTGTACTGAATCAAGGATACACTTCAAAATATCAATCAAAACTTACAAATTTCTCCAAATTTTAGTACCATTTTCATTAACCACCGCAGAAGTTTTATTTTCATAAAAAAACAACCAGTATCCACAATGAAACTTTTTAAAATCAATAAACTCTGGTTTTATTAACCATTCTAGTTTTTCATTCATAATGCCCCATAAATTTTTGTTTCGGACTAAAAACAATGAATTTTCAAAATTTTGAATTTCATCAAATTCTAGTGGAATCAAAATTTTACCAGTAGATTTTATA
The DNA here is from genome assembly GCA_938006875.1 of uncultured Bacteroidia bacterium. Taxonomy (GTDB): domain Bacteria; phylum Bacteroidota; class Bacteroidia; order J057; family CALLMJ01; genus CALLMJ01. The sequence continues at coordinate 3,072 of CALLMJ010000046.1, read as the reverse complement.
ACTCCCCATTTACCTTTAAATTGAACTATGGCTTTACCATTCTTAAAGGGATAAACAAAATCATACATATAAGGAATAACCAATTGATTGTTTTTATTGATAAATCCCCAACGGTTATTTCTTTCTACGGGTGCCAGTCCTTCTTGAAAATTTTGAGCATTTAAAAATTCTTTTTGAGTTATCCAATTCCCTTTTTCATCAATAAAACCAAACAGTTCATCTTTTTTAACCGCTGCAAATTTTTCAGAAAAAAAGTTTGCTTCTTCAAATTTTTGGGAAATTCTTTTTTTATGGGTTGTATCTACAAAAAAATATCCATTATCCTCCAAAATAATAATATCTATTCCATTGGTTAATATTTCATCATAAATAGGTGGAATTTTCCATTCATTTTGGTAATTTAGAATGCCTTGTTTTGTATTCAATTCAATATGAATAAAATTTGAATATGCTTGGAAAAGTGTATCAATCTCAAAACAAACTATTGAAGAATCATTCCAATACTTTAAAAAGTATTTTTTATTTTCTTGAACCAAATATTTTTGGGTATCAATCCAATAAATTATCGAGAAATGAGCAGGGGTTAATTCTTGAAATGTAGAGTCTAAAATTCCATATTTCAAGCCTTTACGATAAATCCAAAATTGTTGATTATAATTTTTGATGTAATCATATTTTGGTGGTAAAACTTCTTTTAAACTATCATTGAGTAAACCCCATTTATTATATTCAATATAAGGTAAGTAGCATTGAGCATTTAACTTAAAATAAGCAAATGCTAAAACAGTCGTTAAAAAATTGAGAATTTTAAAAAAAAATATAAACTTTGATTTCATGTATTTTTAAGTTATTCAACAAAAATTTCTACTTCCACTCTCCTATTTTTGGCTCTATTTTGGGGAGTATCCTCTGGATAAGCTAACTGGCTTTCTCCTAAACCTTCTGTTTTAATTCTTTCAGATGAAATTTTGTATTTCGTAACCAAAAACTCTTTCACTTTATTAGCCCTTTGTAAAGATAATTTTAAATTAAAATCTTCTGGACCCGAAGAATCTGTGTGTCCTGTTAATTTTAACTTGATAATCGGATTAGATTGTAAATCTTTAGCAAATTTTTCTAAAGTAAGTTGAGAAGATTTGTCAATGATTGAACTCCCAAATTCAAAATAAATTTTATCTTTTTCTGTAATGATGTTATCAAAAAGTAACTCATCTTTTTTATTGTTAATCAAAGAATTTTGTGTTTCATTGAATGGAGTTTCTGCAGAATTTTGAGCAATTACAACACTATCAGACAACGAAATATTAGTAGTAGAAATTGTATCCATGGAAGTCTTAATTTCAGGAATAGGAATAATGTTATGATCAGGGTCTATCAAATCATAAATTGGACCAAAAGGCTGTAACCAAAAATCCTCTAATTTCTTTTCAATTTCAGAACCTTTTACATCTTCGGAATTCATTAAAAAACCAACTACAGGGTTAGGAATATTGATAGACTTTTGAAAAAAAGATTGTAAATCTTCAATAGTAATGGCTTCTAAAGTATCCAAATAATGTAAATAATCTAAATTGTTAAACATAAAAAAAGATTGGGAAATTTTATGTAAAATCATCCAAGGAGTTTGATTTTGAATGAAATAATCAGTTTTTAAAAGATTTTTTGCTAAATCTAAATCTCTTGAATTAATCCAATTTGCATGATACGAATAAACTGGGAGATGCCTTATAAAATCCATAGCATAATCCAATTTTTCACGTTTGATAGCAATAGAAAATAAAAAATCAGAAAATAAAATGGAAGGTCTATAATTACATACAAGTTGAAAGCCTAAATCATTTTTATAGAAAAATTTACCGATTTGTGAGTATTTAGAATTAAAAATCTGAGCAATTAAATTTCCGATAATAAAATTTTTAAAGTTTAATGAATCCTGAAAAGGAAAAGATACTGCCACAATAGGGACTTGTGTTTTTTCGGAAGTAATTTTGAAAGCAGAAGCACTATGCTTCAAGTTAAATTTTAAACTATCTTTGATAAAAAAAGTATTAGGGTTATTCCAATCTGCAAATAAAGAGTCCGACCAATGTAAAATGGTAGAAAAATCATAAGAGCCACTGATAGATAAAACAGAATTTTGAGGAGAAAAATATTGATTTTTAAAGTCCTTAAGTTGCTGAAGTTCAATTTTTTGAATATTAAAATAATCTGCAGCGATGGTTTGCCTACTTACATCTTCCGGTCCTAAGAGTTTTAACATCATCTCACGATATAAGAACCAAGAAGGGGTTTGTTCAGATTGCTGAATTTGTTTAGCTAATAAAATTTTTTCCCTTTGAAATTCTAAATCAATCCATTTTGGATAAAACCAACAATCTTTTAAAAGTATTAATCCCTCTCTTAAATATTTATTTGGAACAACCCATTGAAAATGAATAGATTCTGTTAAAATTTCAGATTCATTAGACAGACCAATATTGCTAATACGATTTTGAAATTGTATAGGTGAGTTATCTTTTTGTGTTGTTCTTAAGAAAAATTTATCCAATAAAGCTAACATTCCTTCAAATTCCGCTTTTTGTACTATGGTACCCGGAAATAATGACCATTCAATGGTGGCTAATGGGCTGTGAGAATTTTTTAAATAAACAACTTTTAAATCATTCGATAAAATCCCCGTTTGAATAGAAAAATCTAAATTTTTTAAAACCAAAGAATCTTCCCATTGTGCATAAAGAACCCAAGAAGGAAAGTTATAAATCAAAAAAAATAAGTAAATTACGAATTTTTTAGATATTCTAACATTGATTGATTTTGAAATTCTGATTTTATCCATGTAGAAATGTCAAAATTTTGTAATTCCATGAAATGGCTTTGGCTATCTATAAAATGGTTTAGTGCTTCTAAATTACCATCAAAAAACCAAGGTTTTAAAGCATTTAAGAATTGAATAAGATTTTGATAACCCGATTTTTGATTTAACCACTGAAGAAATAAATCAAATTTATAGGGTATTTTATCAAACTCTTTAAGTTTTACATTGGAAATTAAATTTAACCAGAAAATAAAAGG
>CALLMJ010000045.1 GCA_938006875.1 uncultured Bacteroidia bacterium | reverse complement strand
AAATCCGATAAAGAGTGTAAACTACAAATTCAAACGCAATTTGCACAAAAGGAAATTAAAATGGGCGATGCAGTTCGTTTGAGTACTACATTAAAAAATGTAACCCAAGAAGGTTTACCGATGAGTATGGCAATTGTAGGGATTCCTGGTGGTCTTTCCCCCCAGCCCCAACAACTCAAAGAACTTCAAGAAAAAGGAATTTTTGATTTCTACGAAATTAAAGACCAGTATATTGCTTTTTATTACCGTGCTTTAGCACCCAATGCTATCAAAAAAATAGATTTAGATCTAAAAGCGGATATACCGGGAAATTATGAAAGCCCTGCGAGTTATGCGTACTTATATTATACTCCTGAATACCGAAATTGGCATAGCGCTGGTGAAGTAAAAGTTGGAAAGTAATTTATAATAATTTCGTTGTAATACTTTGTTAAATCTAACCTTTGGCTGCAAAATTTTGAGCAGTCAAAGGTTGCTTAAGGTCTTATTCTTTTTTGTAAGAAAATAAAACATTTTATTCAATTATTTTTTATATTTGCAGTCTAGAAAGTATAGAAATGAAGTTAAGGTTAGGTTTTGGTTTAATAGGTTTGATATTTTTAATTGGGTGTAATGGAAATGTACAAAATTATGAAAGTTCTCAAAAGGAACCTCAAATAGGCGATTGGGTAGTTTTGCAAATTTCTAATGATCCCCAAGGTTTTCATCCAACTAACACAAATGATGCAACCTCCCAAGAACTACAAAAATATGTTTACCAAACCCTATTGTACCAGAACTTAAAGGATTTTCAGTTATATCCTATGCTAGCAAAATCTTTACCAGAGGTTTCAAATGATGGATTATCCATTACTTTTGAATTAAGAAACGATGCTTTTTGGGATAATGGACAACCGATTACAGGTAATGATGTAGAATTTACATTTAAAGTTATTAAAAATCCAAAAGTTAAATGCCAGAAAACTAGAGTTTATTTTGAATTTTTAGAAAATATTAAAGTTGATGCTCAAAATCCTTACAAAATTACCTTTATAGCAAATCAAAGATATTTCCGTTCTGTTTATGATATTTCACAAATTCCTATAATTCCTAAATATTTTTATGACCCTAATGGTTTTTTGGATAAATATAGCTTAAAAGATTTAACACTTTATGAAAGCAAATTATCAAAAGATACTTCTGCTGTAATCCCAAAAGAGGTTATTAATTTTGCTCAAGAGTTTAATAGTGTTAAATATGGAAGAGAGCCTCAATATGTTGTGGGTTCTGGTCCTTATAAATTAGGCACATGGGAAACCAATCAAAAAATAGAACTAGTAAGAAAAGAAAATTGGTGGGGTGATAAAGTTTTACAAAAAACTGAAGCCTTAGAAGCCTATCCACAAAAAATTATTTTTAAAATTATAAAAGATCCAACAGCCGTAGTTGCTTCCATTAAAAATCAAGAAATTGATGCAGCAAGTGGAATTGTTTCCAAAAATTTTATTCAATTAAAACAAGACCCAGAAGTTACAGGTCATTATTATACTTATAATCCTGCATCTTCTGTTTATTCATTTATTGGTATTAATAATCAACCCAAAATTTATAATAGAAATTTAGCTTTAGCGGATAGAAATGTTCGTTTAGCTTTAGCGTATCTAACCAACGTAGATTTAATTATTGATAAAGTGGCTCAAGGAATGGCACAAAGAATTGTGGGTCCAATTTTAAAAAGTAATGGCAATATTTACAATGATACTTTAAAATTTATTCCTTTTGACCCTGATTTTGCCGCTAATTTATTAAAAGAAAATGGCTGGAAAGATTCTAATAATAACGGAATATTAGATAAAACTGTTGATGGTAAATTAGTGGAACTAAGTTTTGAGTTTTTATTAGATGAAACCAACGAAGAAAGAAAAAATATTGTTACTATGTTTAAAGAAAATGCCAAATCAGTAGGTATTGAAATTAAAATGGTGAATATGGAATTTAAAAAAATTATAGAACAACTTTCTTTGCATCAATTTGATTTATTTTATGGTGCTTGGACTACTCCTCCTGCATTACAAGACCTCAAACAATTATGGCATTCAGAATCTATTAATGGAGGTACCAATTTTATTGCTTATTCCAACAAAGAAGTTGATAAGCTTATTGATCAAATTCGTTCTGAATTAGATGACAATAAAAGAATTGATTTATATAAAAAGTTTCAAGCAATACTTTATAAAGATGTCCCTTGTATATTTTTAACTCAGCCATTAGACAGAATCGTTATTCATAAACGTTTTAGAAATGCAGAAGCGCTTAGTACAAGGCCAGGTTTCCAACCCATTAGATTTTGGACACCCAAAGAATTAATTAAATACAACTAAAATTAATATTCACTAGACATGAACAAAATCATTATAATTTTAGGTTTAACAATTTTAAGTGGAGCAATTTTTTCTTGTGCAGACCCCAGAAAAAATTGTAATCATCCCAAACACGCTGAATATGTGAAAGAAAAACAACTCAAAAAACAAGGTTTTAAAATTCAATAAATTTAAAAAATTACGATTATGAACATGGCAGATTTATTCGGAAAAATGCAGGAAATGCAAGAAAATATGAAAAAAGTTAAAGAATCTATGGATTCTATTACTGCTGAAGGTTCTGCGGGCGGTGGAATGGTAGTTGCTACTGCTACGGGTTCCAAAAAAATTATTAAAATTAAAATTGACCCTGAAGTAATTGATAAAAATGATCCAGAAATGCTTGAAGATTTAATTTGTGCCGCTGTTAATAAAGCTTTTGAAGAAGCAGAAATTAAAGCTAAAGCAGAATTAAACAAAGTTACTCAAAATATTTTACCTAATATTCCCGGTTTTGACCTCTCTAAATTCGGACTATAACCCCTCCAATCCTTTAATTACCATTGTTTTGGTGAATTGGAATGGTGTACATCATTTAAAAAATTTTTTACCCTTAATTTTTGAGTCTTCTTTTCAAGATTTCAAAGTATTATTAATGGATAATGCTTCCAATGATGAAAGTATAAAATTTGTACAAGAAAATTATCCTCAAATTCAAATTATTTCTTTAGACAAAAATTATGGATTTGCTGAGGGTAATAACCGCGCTATTCCTTATATAACAACTCCTTACACTTTATTATTAAACACTGATGTGGCTGTTACGAAAAACTGGTTAGAACCATTGGTTAATGCTATGCAGTTAGAATCCAATTTAGCAGCTACTCAACCCAAAATTCTAAGTTATTATGAAAAAAATAAATTTGAATATGCGGGTGCAAGTGGTGGATTTGTAGATATTTTAGCTTATCCTTTATGTAGAGGTAGAATTTTAAATATTACAGAAGAAGACTATGGACAATATGATGATGAAACTTACATTTTTTGGGCTTCAGGTGCCTGTATGTTAATAAGAACAGATGTCATTCATCAAATTGGTCTTTTTGATTCTAAGCTTTTTGCCCATATGGAAGAAATTGATTTTTGTTGGCGTGCCCATAATGCAGGTTATGATATTAAAGTTATTCCTTCTTCAGTAGTTTATCATATCGGAGGAGGTACATTAGCACACGGTTCGCCTAGAAAAATTTTTTTAAATATTCGTAATTCATTAGTAGTAATGACCAAAAATTTACCATTAAACGAAGTTTTTTATAAAGTTTTTATTAGACTTTGTTTAGATGGAATAGCTGCTATTCGTGGTTTATTTACTGGTGAACCTCGTTTAATGTGGTTAGTTTTAAAAGGACACTTTGCTTTTTATGCTCTTCTACCTCATGCAATTCATGAACGTAGCAAAATAAAAAATAAAATTTCTTTACGAAAAATTAAAGGTGTAATTCCAAAATTAATGATTTGGAACTTTTTTATAAAAAAGAAAACTCAATTTTCTCAATGGTAATTTCATAGTATTATAAATGAAAGTTAAATTTTTTTTATTTTTGTAAATCTTAATTATATTACTCATGAAGCTCATACAAATCAATCCTGAATTACAGAGAAATATATGGGAAAATATCACCCCTACTAAGTTAATTGTTATGCCCGTTTTATTGGGTTTAGTATTTATGATAGCAGATAGTGCAACCAATGTCGGGATTATGTCATTAATATTTTTTTATGTCATAACGGTTATGGTTGGTGCTTATGTAGCAGGTGAAGAAATCCCAAATGAAATTCAAGATAAAACTTGGGATTGGCAAAGAATGTCTACTATGACCCCTATGCAAATGACAATTGGAAAACTTTTTGGTTCAACAATTTACCAATGGTATGGTGGTATTATCTGCATTTTTTCATTTATATTTTCTGCTTTAGTGCTCAAAATAAATTTTATCAATTTGATTCAATTCATAATTTGTATGGTTTTGGTTGCTACATTTTTTCAATCCTATGCAATGTTATTAGGTATCGGAACGCGTGAAATGCCTTTAAGATTTAGAAGATTTTTAATTATTGGAATATTGTTAGGTTTAGCTATATTATTAGTTTCTGTGTTTATCATTTTAGGTGTTGCTAGTTACTTTGAAAAGAGAATTGATAAAGATTTAGATATTCCTAATGTTACTTGGTTCTTTATTAAATTACCTTCACTCACTCATTTTTTACTTGCTTTAGTATTTTTAAATTTTTGGTCTTTTATAGGGCTATATAGAAGTTTTAGAACTGAGATGTATTATTTCAATGGTCCTGAATTTTTTACCATTTTTTTAATTGTATTACCTTTTTATTTTAGTGGTTATTTATTTAATATTTCTGAAATTACCATCACAGTTTATTTAACGCTTTTGTTTGCAGGAATTGCTTTTTTTGCATATCAAACTGCTATTTTGACTGCACTTATAGACAAAATGGAAATTATCACTTTTAGAAGATTGTTTTATCATTTAGAATTAAAAAATTATAAAAAAGTAGGTTATGATACACCTCTATGGCTGATTGCATTGGTAATTGAAATTATAGCTTCTCTTTTGGCATTGTTAATGTTTATGATTTCTTCCCAAGAACTCGGTAAATTAGAATCTGATTCTCCACAAAAAGTTTTATACTTTTTATTGGTAATTAATTTATTTGCAATCAGAGACATTGGAATTTTTATGTATAATAACTTTACTCAAGGCAAAAATGCTATTGGTCTTACTTTAACCTACTTATTTGTTCTTTATTATGTTTTACCTGCATTAATAACTTCTACTGGTAATGAACATTTGTTACCTGCATTTTATCCAATTCCTTATGGGAAAGAATTTGAATTTTCAATCATGAATATACTTATTCCGCTTGTTCAAGCTCTTATAGTGGTTCTTATAATCAGAAATGTATGGATTTCTAAAAATGAAAAGATTCAACAAAGCATTCAAAGTTAGATTTTGTGATGTATTTATTCGGGGCTATATACCAAGATATTATTGGTAACCGAACGATTGATTATCACTTCTTTATTTTGTTTTAAATGGATAAGCATAGAGTCATCAAATGGAATTTTTTCTCTAATTTCAATTTCTGTACCAATAAGTAACCCTAAACGGTCTAAAAACTGTAAAAAATCTGGGTTATGAGTAAGAACTCCAGCTATTATTACTTTTTGGTGTATAACTACATCGGATAATAACAATGTTTGACGTTGAGGGAATTCTCCTTTTGCATTCGGGATTGGGTCTCCGTGAGGGTCATATTCCGGGTGTCCTAAATATTCATCTAATTTTTCAATTAATTCTTCAGAATCAATGTGTTCTAATTGTTCTGCGATTTGATGTACTTTATCCCAAGAAAATTTTAAGTGAGTTACTAAAAAATATTCCCATAACCTTTGTTTTCGGATAGTAAAAATAGCAATTTTTTTTCCTTTATCTGTTAAATTTACACCTTTGTAAGGTATGTAATGAATTAGTTCTTTTTCATTCAACTTTTTTAGCATATCCGTTACAGAACCTGCAGTAGTATTTAAAGTTTGAGAAAGCGTATTGGTATTCACTAAACAATTTTCTTGTTGTGAATCAACAAGCAAAAAAACTGCTTTTAAATAATTCTCCTCAGTAACAGAAAGCTTAATCATAATTTATTTGCATTCATATAATTTTTTATCCGCAATAGGCTTCTTAAATTGATGGGCTGCATCTATATTCACAAAAGTTCCTTCTTGATTTTTTAAACATACAGAATGAAAATCTTTAGGGGAGTGGGGTGGTACCAATCCATCAAATAATATATTAGGAACTTGATTTTGAAATAATTGAAACAATAATTGACCTAAGGGTCTAGTGGTATCAGGTGAAAATCCCGATTTTTCTAATTTATTATTTTCAATAATGATTTGAGAAGCGAATGGGTTGTAATTGTCATCTTTTAAAGGTAGCCCTGTGGTAGGATAGGAAACAATTGTTATACCCATGGATTGATGATTCTCTATAATATTTTCTTTAAACAAAACTTCTCTGCAAGCTAAAACCATCATTCCTGTTCCAGCAGGTAAAATAGCAACTGTAGTTCCTTTCGGTCCGAAATTAGGATAATTATTATTTTTAACAATATTATTTTTTACTTCTATGTTGCCGCCATTTTTTTTAGGTAAATTGGGTAAATCAAAAACTAAAATACCACCTGTATTATTAATAGCTTCATTTTCATAAACTTGAACATTGTTTGAATTTTCAATTTCAATGCCAGCAACGTTCTCGGTAGCTTTGTTTTTTCTTACTATAACATTTTCAGATTGACCAACATAAATTCCTGCATCTGATGCTCCTCTTGCATAACAATCTTCTATTAATACATTTTTGCATGTTACGGGATATAATCCATAACTACCATTAGAGGTTTTAGGTTCACCCAGCCATTCTACTCGTATTCTTCTAAAAATTATGCTGTCGGTATCTTGAACTTTAATAGCGTCTCCTTTGGTGTCTTCCACAGAAAAATCTTCTAAAATGATATTTTTTCCTTTAATCTTTAAACCCTCTGCACCGTCTTTTTGATTTTTAAAGGATAATATAGTTTTATTTTGTCCTTTACCTTTGATGATTATATTAGATTTGCCATCTAAAGAAAGCGTTGAAGTAAATTGGAATTTTCCTTCTCCCAGAAAAATAGTTTCTCCATCTTGGACTGTTAAAAGCTTTTCTTGCAAAATTTTTTGTACATCATCAGAAGGTTGAATTTCTTTTGAAGTATTACAACTAAAAAATAGAATGCTTAAAAAAGCCCAAAATATATAACGGTACATGATAAAATCGAATTATTAATGAAGCAAAAATAAAAAAATTTTTTGATTGGATTGTTCATTTTTTAATAATATCCATCATAAACTTCTTCAATTTCCCTCAACACTTATAGGAATAGATACAACTTTCTTTCAAAAAAAAATGAAAACTTAAATATGTTTATGTTTATTTTTGCATTTAATTTTTGAAATGAAAATGAAATTCCTACATTATATAGGTTTATATTTATTGATAAACACAAGTTTAGTTTTTTGCCAACCTTTTAAGAATTTTCCTATCCAATATCGTCCAAAGGCTCAGTATAAAATACCACGTCCTAAAACTTATTATGTTCCTTTAAGAGATGGAGTGAATTTAGCAGTAGATGTTTATGTTCCTAAGGGCAAACCCAAAGAAAAGTTTTCTACTTTATTATATCAAACTCGTTATTGGAGAGGAATTGACTTAATTTTTCCTTTTTCATTATTAAAAATCATGGTTCCAAGTACTAGAAATTTTGATGTTTTAAAGTTTGTAAAACATGGATATGCTTTGGTAAGTGTAGATGTAAGAGGAACCGGCGCATCAGAAGGCAAAAAAGTTTCTGCTTTATCGGGTTTAAAAGAAATGCATGATGCCAATGATATAATAGAATGGATTATTCAACAGGAATGGAGTAATGGTAAAATAGGTACTTTTGGAATTTCTTATATCGGTATGGCTGCCCAAATGACTTTATTTAATTTTCATCCTGCTGTGAAAGCTTCTGCTCCTATGTATTCAGGTTTTGATTACTATGATGATATTTCTTTATCCGGAGGTGTTTTTAATCAAAATTTAAATCGCAAATGGAATGACTTCTGTAAAGCTTTAGATAGTAATAAATTACCAGCATTAAAAAGTAATTTCTTCAATGAGTTTGTGAGTAATAATGTTAGACCTGTAAAAGGTGAAAAAAAACGATTAAATGAAATTCTTAAAAATAGAAATAATTGGTATTTTGATAATGAAGCATGGTCAGTAGCATTTTTAGATGATAAAAGAACGATTAATGGTTATGTTTCTGTAGATTCCATTTTGTCGCCGCACATGTTAAATTATAAAAAGGTAAATATTCCCATTTTGGGTTATACAGGCTGGTGGGACGCAGGATTTACAAAGGGAAGTATCAAATTGTTTAAGAATTACCCTAATTCTGAAAATCAGTTAGTAATTGGTCCTTGGATACATGGTGGAGAGTTTTGTATTGATGAACAATATTTAGGAAAAACAAAATTCGACCATATCCAACCTGTTCTTGCATTTTTTGATAAACATTTGAAAGGTATTGAATTATCTAAGGAAGAAAACCCCAAAGTGGTTTACTATACTTTAAATCAAAACCAATGGAAAATCTCTGATAATTTTCCACCAAAAAATATCCAATATCAATCTTTTTCTTTAACTATTAAAAATATCATTTTTCAAACCGATTCTTTAACCACTAATGGTACAGCTACACGCTATAATTTAGATTTTGATATTACTAAAAAGCAATTTCCAGATAGAAATACACTAGATGAAAAAAAATTGAATATAGATTTTTACGAAGTCCGAAATGATATGGTCATTACAGGTATTCCTACTTTAAAGTTAGTTTTAAAAACACAAAACCCTGACCCAAGAATTTTTGCTGTACTAGAAGAAATTTTACCTGATGGAAGAGTTAAATATATTACAGAAGGTGCTTTTAGAGCGATTCATAGAAAATCTTATACCAACCCTTTATATTATGAATATCAAGCTCCTTATCATAGTTATACTCGTAAAGATGCTCATGAAATGCCTTCTAACCAATTTGAAGTGATTGAATATCATTTAGAACCTATTTCCTATTTGGTGAAAAAAGGTTCAAAACTTCGTTTAGCATTGAGCAGTAGTGAGTTAGATACTTTTGAAATCTCTAATTCAGATGTATGGGAAATACATAAAGATTCACAGATTATTTTGCCATTGGAATAATAACTGAATAGTAAAAACCAAACCCGATTTAAAAAATGGGTTTGGTTTTTTTGTAATGCTAAAAAATTTAAGAAGCAGATTTTACAATAGCTTTGAATGCATCAAAGTGATTCATTGCAAGGTCAGCTAAAGTTTTTCTATTTAATTGAATATTAGCTAATTTAAGTTTATGAATTAGGGTTGAATATTTTAAACCTAATTGTCTTGCACCAGCATTAATTCTTTGAATCCAAAGCTTTCTGAAATTTCTTTTTTTCAGTTTTCTACCGATGTAAGAATATTGTAAACTTTTTTCAACTTGGTTTTTTGCTACTGTCCAGACATTTTTTTTACGTCCGAAATATCCTTTTGCTAATTTAAGGATTCTTTTTCTTCTTTTTTTTGATGCTACGTGATTTACTGATCTCATTTTTTTTAATTTTTTGTGCTATATAAGCGGTTTAATAAAATTTTTTTAAACTCTTAAAATGCTTTACGGCTACAAATAAAACGATTTATTAAAGATTTAATAAAAGTTTTACTCTTGGCATTTCAGTTTCGTTAATATAAGCAGTATGCGTTAATTGTCTTTTCGCTTTTTTACTGCGTTTTCTTAAATTATGGCGTTTAAAACTATGTTTACATTTTACTTTACCGCCACCTGTTACTTGCATTCTTTTTGATGCACCTGAATGTGTTTTAATTCCCATATCTACCTCAAAATTGAGTTTACAAAATTAAGGTAATTTTTTGAAAATCCCAAATTTTTTTTAAAATTTATCAACAAAAAAAGCACTTTTCTAAATTAATAATTAGATTGAGTGCTTTTTTAATATAAGAAGTCGTCGAAGTGGCAGGATTCGAACCTGCGACCCCCTGCTCCCAAAGCAGGTGCGCTAGCCAGCTGCGCTACACCTCGAAAATTTATTGCGGAGGGTGTGGGACTCGAACCCACGGACCGATTACTCGGTCACGGTTTAGCAAACCGCTCCTTTAACCACTCAGGCAACCCTCCTAAAAAAAGTGTCTGCAAAATTAATATCTTTTTCGTTCATTACCAAAAAAAATTCTAATTTTTTATTTAGATTTTTGATTATCAAAGATTTTAATTGACTTTTGAACACTAAATCCTAAAATAGGTTTTTAAAAAATTTTAATTATCAACCAAATTCTACTTTCACATCCTCTGATAATGGATAGCATTGGCAAGTTAAAACATATCCTTGTTTCATTTCTTCGTCAGATAAACCTTCTCGTTCAACTAAATGAACTTTACCCGAGTGCAACAATGCTCTGCATGTACTACATGAACCTTCTTGGCAAGCATAAGGAGGGTCTAAATTTGCTTGAATAGCTGATTCTAATATAGTTTGACCTGCTTTTACGGTTAATGTATGAGGCATTCCATCTAAAATTACTTTTACTTGTTGAGTTTGGTATTGAATATTATCCGCATCAATGGAATCTTCAAAACCTTCTATTTCTTTTGTTGCACCAAACGATTCTGTGAATATGCTTTCTTTTGGGTATTTGAATTTTTCAAGAAGTTTTTTAGTTGCTTCCATCATTCCTGAAGGTCCACATAAATATACAGAAGATTCTAAATTATGCCTAACAATTACTTCTTTAATAAGTTTTGAAGTATCATCATTACCAATTCTACCCGTTAAACCTCTCCAATCACCTATAGGATTTTCCAAAATATGATAAACAGCAAAACGATCTTTATGTTTATTCTGAAGATTATCAATCCATTTACCAAAAATGATGGATTCTTCATCACGATTAGCATAAATTAAGGTAACAAAAGCAAAATATTCTTCACTTAGAACTGTTCTTAAAATGGAAAAAATGGGAGTTATGCCACTACCGCCTGCTATTAAAATATAATGATGTAAACGGTTAGGTTCTGTTTCTACACAAAAGCGACCATTAGGAGGCATAACTTCTATTATATCACCTTTATGCCATGACTGATTAACAAAATTGGATACCAATCCATTTTGAACTTTTTTTATACAAACCTGCAAATCTTTATCTAATGTTGGTGAAGAACATAATGAATAAGCTCTTCTATGCTGTTCCCCTTGTATAAATAATTTAAAAGTTAAATATTGACCCGCTTTATAATCAAAGGTATTACCTTCTGGCTTTTCAAATGTTACTACAACCGCTTCAGAGGTTTCTGGTTGTATATCTTTAATTTTTAGAGAATGAAATTTCATATGACTTTATGTTTTTTGATGGCAAAGTTAAGAAAATTTTAACTTTTTCATAATAAAAAAAGGGTTTTAACAAAAAATTAATTTGAATTAGGTATTTTGCAAATTAAAACAGGTTTAAAACTAGCACAAATAATTTCCTCAGAAATAGAACCATTCAACATTAAAGATAAACCTTTCCTTCCATGAGTTGCTAAAACGATTAAATCAATGTTATAGTCTAGTGCGTAATCTAAAACACCTTTTTCTACTTCATAATCACTATAAATTTCAAAATCTAAACGATACGGAATTTGTTCATGAATAGCATTTTGAAAAGTCAAGTATTCTCTTGAAGATAAAAAATCAGAGGGCGTATTAATTTTTACAATTTTAATTTCTGACTGAAAAAACTCTAAATAAGGTAAAAGAGTTTGAAACGCAAGAATTGAAGCTGGAGACGCATCAGTAAAAAATGTAGCCTTTTTAAATTGAACTTTTGAAATTTTTCTTGGAACAACTAAAATTGGGATGGGTGTATTTTGTAAAATTTTAGTGGCTTCAGTCCCCAAAATCATTTTATCTAATTGGTCTTTTTGTTTTACAACCATTAAAACCAAATCCATTTTTTCTTTTGTTACATAATGGCTAAGAGTAATACCGACTGGTTGGTTGGATTCTAACCAAACTGTTTTTATATTTAAACCTTGAAGTTCTGAATGTGATTTTAATGAATCTAAAAGTTCTTGATTGTTTAATTTGAGTTCTTCTTGTTTAATCCAAAAAGAGGGTTGCCATACATGTAAAAATGTAAATTCAGTTTCATCTTTAGGAAAAAGTTTAAGATATGGCAAAACATTAAAATTTTCAGGACTTAAATCTAAGGGTACGACCACTTTTTTCATGCTACAAATATAAAACCATTTTATATAAATATATTAAAAAGCTGGAAGGATAAATTTTTAGTTTACTTAAATATTATTAGACTTTTTTAGGTAATGTTTTTTAAAAATGAGTTATTAGAATATTGATTTTAATTTTTCCATATAATCTGGATTTTTTTTGATATAGTTACTTGAAAATGCGACAAAGGAGGGGTTATTTAAAGAGGGTTTTCCGTAGAATAATCTATCTAAATGCTGAGTAATAATAGTACCACCTGATGCTATTAATAACGAATCTGCTGGAGCTATATCCCATTCAGAGGTTTCTCCAAATCGTAAATATACATCTGCTTGATTCGTTGCTAACTTGCAAATTTTTAAACTACTTCCCATTTGGTTTTTTTGAGTTACGCCCAATTGGTTTAAAATTTTTTCTTCTTTTCCTGTAAAATGATTTCTGCTAATTAAAGCAATGATTTCTTGGTGTGTTTTTTTATTTAATTCTTGGACAATACCATTTTTTTCAAAAGTAATACCATAGTCTCTTCCACCAAAATAAAGTTCATCGTAAACTGGAGAATAAACCATGCCCCAAATAGGAAATCCTTTTTCAACAAAACCAATATTCAAGGTAAAATCTCCAGTTTTATCCACAAATTCTTTTGTACCATCAATTGGGTCAATTAACCAAAAACTATCAGGCAGTTTGATATTTCGAGATAATTTAACTTCTTCAGAAACTATAAAATCTTTAGGAAAAAGGGTTTGTATTGCTTGGGTTAAAATTTCATTGGCTTTAATATCTGCTTCCGTAAGTGGGCTTTTATCTTCTTTATAATTTACTTCAAAGGGTTTTTGGTAAATTTCTAAAACTTTATCAGCAGCAAAAGAAAATTTATCTTTAAAAAATTGGATGACTTTTGGAGTAATTTTCATTAGTTGAAAAACAAAAAATTTTAATAGTTATTTCCAATCATAAAACCCAAAAATAAAGAAAAGAAGAATTGAGGATTATAAGCAGTGTCCATAATAGAGGGTCTTTGGGAAAAAACATCTGCTTGCATACCTGTATAAATCCCACGAATAAGAAAATTCTCATGACCCAAATCCAAAGAGGAATGTACTTTTAATCTTAGCCCTGGTAAAAATTTGATACGATCAAAACCTTGAAAAAAATCGGACTCTCCAACAATATCATTAATAGAATATTTAGCAGAACTATATTGGTCTACATCAATTCTTGAAAAACGAGTATTAATTACTTCTACAAAATAAGGTTTTAAAATGGCAAAAGCAAATCCTCCACTTATACCCATTTTTAAACTTACGTGGTTAATAGTTCCTTTGGGTATAATATTCCATTGTTGACCATAAGTGAAACCTAAATTGTAGCAATAATGAGTTTTTCCGTAAATATAGGCTTTTCCGCCTTGGTCCCTGTAAATAGAAGGATTTCTGGATTCATTTTTATTTTTTAAAGAAGCAATATCTAATTTAAAAATGTGTTCACTTTTTTCAGAGGCTCTAAAAGTTTGGTGGATATCGAAACCCCATCCAAACGTATAAAAATGAACCCCTATAGCTGTGCTTTTCGTATAGGGTTTAAGATTTTCTTCTTGTGCAACAATATGGGAAAAAAGATGTAAAAATGCCAATAATAAAAAAGTTATTCTCATAATAAAAAAATTAAAAATCCATATCAATTTCAAAATCTTCATCGGATTCATCGTTACCCATTAATTCGGGTTCAATATTTTCTAATCCTATGTATTCAAAATCAGCTAATGAACCAACTATCATAAAAATTTCTTTACCATTAGAAACCAAAAAAGCATCATTAGGTTCATAACCTTCACGATAATTGAACTGAATTTTAAAAATATTATCTTTTAATAATTTTAGAATATCCTCATCATCAGCATTTAATTGATAGATGCTAGTAACATTCAAAGATAAGTATTCTTCAATAGAAGCAGGATTAGAAAGTTCAATTTTTTGGTCAAAAGAGGAAGAAATTTTAGTAAGAGGATTCCCTTGAAAATCAAATGCTAATAAATCATTACGCGAAAAAGCAATTCCTTTTTCAGATAAAATATTTTGACCAATAGCACCTTTAGGAATAATGGCTAAACCATCATCGGTTAAGGTAGCAAATTCACATTCTGAATCATCAGAAGCAAAATATTTGATTAAAGTATAACCATAAATTTTTTTCCTTTCAATTTTTATGGGTTCTAATTGATACTCTTTATTTTGATGAACAAAGGTTAATGCTTTTGCCATAAACGCAAATATAAATAAATTTTTGATATTTCGCTTAAAAACATTCTAATCAATTTAAAAAATATAAAAAATCAAGTAAAATAAATCAAAATACTTTTCAAGAATACAAAAGAATTTTTTAATTTTGCGTTTTATTTGAAAAATTATCCATGCAGAATACTCAATTTAATATAAACCAAGAACTTGCTAAATTATGGAATCATAAGAAAATTATTGCTATTTTTACATTAGGAGTAGGTATTTTGGTTGCATTATACACTTTACTTTTAGAGGATGAATATTCTTCTAATGCGGTATTTATCCCACCTAATTTTAGTGATGTAAAATCTATGACCTATACAAAAGCAAGACCTTTATCAGTAGGTGCTGGTGGTGATATGGATATAGAAAGAATGATTACCATTTTAAGTTCAGATAATGTCAATGCAAGAATTATTAAAAAGTTTAATCTTTATAAACATTATGGTATTGATACTAGTGATATAAAAGCTGCAACAAAACAAATGACTTCTAAGTTAAGTGAAAACACCAAAATTTCTACTATGAAATATACAGCTGTTCAAATTGTAGTTTTTGATAAAGACCCAAAAATGGCTAGGGATATTGCAGCTGAATTTTTGGTAATTGCTGATTCCTTAATTGAGTCTATAGCTAAAAGAAAACAAAATCTTCAAAGATTAAATGAAAATCTTCTTCAAATTGCTGAACAAAAACAAAAATTAATTGATAGCTTAAAATATTATCGTAAAAACTATAAAATATATCACTTTGATAATATGTCTGATGCTATTGCAAACCAATTAGCTCCTAAAATGAATGACCCCCAGTTCGCTGAACTTTACGATAGAGTTTATGGTTTGGAAATAAGATTAAATCGTTTAGATGATTTGTATAATTTAATGCTAGAAGAAAGAGAATTAAGACAAAGACACTTAGAATCTGTACCCAGTTTGATTGATATAGTAAATGAGCCTTCAATCGCTATAACCAAAGCAAGACCTCAAAGAATGATTATTGTGGCGAGTTCCATGTTTTTAGCATTTATTATTGTTTGCTTATATGTAATTTTTAAAGAACAAGAACAAGTTTACGTTATTTAATTTTATATGAATGCTTCCTCTAATTTTGATGAAGAGTTTGATTATGTAGTTATAGGAAGCGGTTTTGGTGGTTCTGTTTCTTCAATGAGGCTTGCAGAGAAAGGATACAAAGTTTTAGTAATTGAAAAAGGTAAAAAATGGAATCATGAAGATTTTCCTAAATCCAATTGGAATGTAAAAAGGTTTTTATGGTTACCATTATTAAAATTTTTTGGTTTTCAGCAACTTACATTTTTTAAGGAAGTTTTTGTATTAAGTGGTGTTGGATTGGGAGGTGGCTCCTTAGTATATGCTAATACACACATGATTCCTGACAAAAAGGTATTTCAAAATCACAATTGGTTACCCAAAATTAACTGGGAAAAAGAATTTTTTCCTTTTTATGAATTAGCAAAAAAAATGTTGGGAACAACACTTTATCCAAAAGAAGAAATTGAAGACCATTATTTAAAACAAGTTGCTAAAGATTTTGGTAAAGAAGATACTTATCACCAAGTTCCAGTAGGTGTATATTTTGGAGATAATCAAAATGAAAAAGATCCTTATTTTAAAGGTTTAGGACCTTTAAGAAAAGGTTGTACTTTTTGTGCTGGTTGTATGATAGGTTGTAAATTTAATGCAAAAAATACCTTAGATAAAAATTATTTACATTTTGCGGGATATTATGGTTCAAAATTTTTAGTTGAACAAAAAGTTTATAAAATTGAATTTGACGACTATAACCAAAAATATACCATTCACACAAAAGGTTCTGTAAATCCCCAAAAAACCTACCAAATTAAAACTAAAGGAATTGTTTTCAGTGCCGGGGTATTAGGAACCATGGAAATATTGCTTTCACAAAAATATCATTATAAAACACTTCCAAATTTATCCGAAAAATTAGGAGAGCAAATTAGAACCAATTCCGAAATGATAGCAGGCGTTGCTTGTACTGAAAAAAAAGTAAATAATGGCGTAGCGATTACATCGGTTTTTAATGCAGATGAAAATACTCATATAGAAGTAGTAAAATACCCTAATGGGTCAGGATTGATGGGAAGACTTGGAGTTTTGGCTACTGGAAATGGTTCTCCTATTGTCAGAACTGCTAAACTTATTGGCAATATTTTCACAAAACCTATTTCTTTTATCAAAACCTTTTTTAATTTAACTGGTGCATCTAATACGGTAATTTTGTTGATTATGCAATCCTTAGATAGTTCCTTAAAAATGAAATGGAAAAAAAGTTTTTGGGGTAATATTCATTTGGAGAGTCCCGATGGAAAAAAAATTCCTTCTTATATAGAAACTGGTCAAAAAGTATTATTTGAATACGCAAAAAAAGCAAAAGGCATTCCGATGAATTCTATGCCAGAAGTTTTTTTTGGCATGAGTACAACCGCTCATATTTTAGGAGGTGTTCCCATGGGTGAAAATCCTGAAACGGGTGTAGTAAATGAAAACTTTCAAGTACATAATTATCCCAATATGTATATTTTAGATGGCTCTATTATACAAACCAATCTGGGAGTTAATCCCAGTTTAACCATAACAGCATTGTCAGAATTTGCAATGTCTAAAATTCCTGATCATCCTCAAAATAAAAATATCAAATTAGAAGATTTATTAAATCCCAAACCATGAAATTAGAAGATGCTATCCAACAAAAAAACTTTCGTTCTATTCAACAAAAAACTTATGTTAATTTACTTTATACTTATTATTGGCTCATGGATAAAGCAAGGAGTATTTTTAAAGAATTTGATATTACTCCCCAACAATATAACGTTTTGAGGATACTTAGAGGTAGCTATCCAAAACCTTTATCTCCTATTCAGATTCGTGAAAGAATGTTAGATAAAATGTCTGATACTTCAAGACTGGTAACACGTTTATTAAAAAAAGAACTAGTTTTAAAAAGCATATCTAGAAAAGATAAACGTTTTGCAGATGTTTTAATTTCTGAAAAGGGTCTTGAACTATTAAACCAAATGGAAATTATTGAAAAAAATATTGATAACTTCTTTGGAGCATTAACCCATGAAGAATTAGAACATTTAAATGAATGCTTAGATAAAATGAAAATTTAGTTAGCATTGAAGAACAAAAAAGAGCTTTTATTAAAAGCTCTTTTTTGTTCAAGGAGTCATGTTAAATTACCAATTATTTTTTATCATCTTTAACTTCTTCATATTCAACTTCTTCATAATCAGAATTTTTTGAATTATTAGAAGTGGAATTGTTATTTTCAGGATTAGCGTACATTTCTTGAGTAGCAACTTGCCAAGCAGCATTTAGCTGTTGCATTAAATCATTAATTGAATTTATATCTCTGTTTTTATGAGCTTCTTTTAATTGAGAAACAAGAGTTTCGATTTTAGATTTATTATCAGCAGAAAGTTTATTTCCAAATTCTGAAAGTTGTTTTTCGGAAGTGAAGATTAAAGAATCAGCATCATTTAAAGTTTGAGCTTCTTTTGCTTTTTTCTCATCTTCAGCGGCAAATTGTTGAGCTTCATTTTTCATTCTTTGAATTTCAGCATCACTTAAACCGCTAGAAGCTTCAATTCTAATTTTTTGTTCTTTACCAGTAGTTTTTTCTTTTGCACTTACATTTAAAATACCATTAGCGTCAATATCAAAAGTAACTTCAATTTGAGGTACTCCTCTAGGAGCCATTGGAATACCATCTAAGTGGAAACGACCAAGAGATTTATTATCGGCTGCCATTTTTCTTTCGCCTTGAAGTACGTGAATTTCTACAGAAGGTTGATTGTCAGAGGCAGTTGTATAAATTTGTGTTTTTCTTACAGGAATAGATGTATTGGCTTCAATAAGCACATTAAAAATACCTCCAAGAGTTTCAATACCTAAAGAAAGAGGAGTAACATCCACTAAAACAACACCTTTAACATCGCCAGCTAATACCCCACCTTGAACAGCAGCACCTAATGCTACTACTTCATCAGGATTTACGGAACGATTTGGAGCTTTACCAAAAAATTCTTGAACCAATTGCTGAACTTTAGGAATTCGGGTAGAACCTCCGACTAATAAAACTTCATCTATATCAGAAGCTTTCAATTTTGCGTCTTCTAAAGCTTTTTTGCAAGGTTCTAACATTTTTTTGAAAAGAGAATCCGATAATTGCTCAAATTTTGAACGGGTTAGAGTCATTTGTAAATTTTTAGGAGCAACTGGGTCTAATACAATATAAGGAAGGTTAATTTCAACTTGGGTTTGGCTAGAAAGTTCAATTTTTGCGTTTTCGGCGGCTTCTTTTAATCTTTGTAAAGCACGTGGGTCTTTTCTTAGATCCACTCCTTCCTGTTTTTGGAACTCATCAGCTAACCAGTTGATAATGGCTTGGTCAAAATCATCACCCCCCAAATGTGTATCCCCATTGGTAGATAATACTTCAAATAATCCACCACCTAACTCTAAGATAGAAATATCAAAAGTACCACCACCTAAATCAAAAACAGCAATTTTAGAGTCTTTATTTTTTTTGTCTATACCATAGGCTAAAGCAGCAGCAGTGGGTTCATTCACAATTCTTGCGACTTTTAAACCCGCAATTTCTCCAGCTTCTTTGGTTGCTTGTCTTTGCGCGTCATTAAAATATGCAGGTACGGTGATAACTGCTTCTTTAACTTCTTCCCCTAAATAATCTTCCGCAGCTTTTTTTAGTTTTTGTAAAATCATTGCCGAAATTTCTTGAGGAGAAAATAATCTATCATTAATGGAAACTCTACAAGTGTCATTATCACCTTTTACCACTTTATAAGGTACCATACTAATATCTTTACTTGCTTCATGAAATTTTCTACCCATGAATCTTTTAACAGAGAATATAGTATTATGAGGATATACAATAGCCTGTCTTTTTGCTTGCTCACCTACTTTTCTTTCATTATCATTTGTAAATGCAACAACGGAGGGAGTCGTTCTTTTGCCTTCTTGGTTTACAATTACTACAGGCTCTCCACCTTCCATCACTGCAACTACTGAGTTGGTTGTACCTAAATCAATTCCAATAATTTTTCCCATAAATTTTTTATTTTCATATACTTTTACAATGCTAGTGCCATTTAATCACAATAAGTCATTTTGGCATAAAATTGAAATATTGTCAGTATTTTTGTGTTTGTAAATTCCATATTGTCAGTTGTTTATTAATTACTAAGTAACTTTTAATAGTTTTTGATAAAAAAATTTATTGAATATACAAACCAACCTCTCAATTGGATATTAAAAGAAAAACTTTAAAAATTCTTTTATATAAGAGAAATTTTTTATTTTTGTGGAAAAAAATAAAAATGAAATTGTTAGTTGTTATAAGTTTATCAGTATTTTGCTTTGTAGCATGTCAAAGTAACAATCATTCCCATTCAACAGAGAATACATCTAATCAACCAGTTTTAGGTAAGGATTTAGTTTGTGATATGGAGGTTACAGATAGCACCTATGTATTCGATTATGAAGGAAAAACTTATTTTTTTTGCGCAGAACATTGTAAAGATGAATTTCAAAAAGAACCTCAAAAATATTTAAGTAAAAAATAATTTAAAATTCATAGTACCATGAAAAGTATTTCAGTTCATTTCTTAACACTCATTTTGAGTTTTGTATTATTTACAGCCTGTAAAAAAACTGTTGAAGGAGAAAAAAATGCCTTTGATAGAAATGTTCAAACGTTAAATCAAATGTCAGCAAAATATCCCGGATTTTCTGATGTTATGAAAGAAGAATTAAGTAAGGCAAAGCAAATTTTCGAATCAGCTTCATCAATAAGTGATGAAAAAGCAAGAATAGAAAAAATGTCAGAAGCTAATAGCGTTTTTTATAATGGAATTTCTGGTTTATTAACTCGTTATGAAACCAATGTGAATAATCTTCAAAGTTCAATTCGTAATATTGGAAACAAATCAATTGATGCGAATGAAAGACAAGGATTAAGAGTAGATATGGCAATTAATAATGCTCAAAATACGATGAACAATGCGAATACACGTTTAATGAATGCCAGACCTACTGATTATGCTTCTGCATTAGCAGTTGTAAATCAGTCTCTTCAAGAAATTGATATGCAATATGATAATTTGAGAAGAATTGAACAAAGTTTAGATAAATCTAACAAAGCTCAAAATAATCAAGATAGCTTAAAGAATAATCAAAATACAGGAGGAGGCAATAATACGGATAATACGCCAAAAGTAGAAATGGTAAAATGTAAGTATTGTGCTCTATCCTATGATAAATTAACCAATAAAACATGCCCTGGTTGCGGAGCAGTGAATTAATAAAAAAATATTTAAAAAACGAATCCCCAGTTAGTATTTGGGGATTTTTTTGTTTTTTATTTAAATTTCATGTATGTGTTTTGTTGAAAAAGTTCCATGAAATTTAAAAAAATTGATTGAATGGACTTATTTATAAAAAATAATTCATAAATTCTTTGAATTATGGATGCTTTATTGATAAAAATAAAAAAAATTGTTAAATAAAGTTGTTTAAAAAAAATTTGTATTATATTTGCAAAAAATTTAAGAGATGCGAGATAAAATCATCAGTGCTTATAAAGACATATTATTAAAAGGCATAGAAAGTGTAAATACATATACTGTATCCAAAGCAGCAGGAATTAGCGAAAAAGATTTTTACAAATATTTTAGTTCTATTGATGCAGTAGGAAGAGCCATTTGGTCAGAATTATTTGATAAAGTTCAAGAAGAGCTTAATCAATCAGAAGTTTATAAAGAATATAGCTCTAGAGAAAAAATGTTAGCTTATTTCTTTACTTTTTTTGATGTAGCATTACCAGAGAAAGCGTTTATGCTCAAAACTTATTTTAAACCAAGCATTATTGAAGAGTATAGAAAAAGTTATAGAGATTTTATTGCTCATTTAGTTGAAGAAGGTATTGAAAAACAAGAAATTAAAGAAAGATTTACTATTAGCAATTATTATCCAGATGCAATATGGCTATTACATATAAGACTATTACATTTTTGGTTACATGATGATTCAGAAAATCATATTGATACAGAAAAAGCTATAGAGGTTTTCTCAAAAGTACCTTTAGAATTAATGGGTGAAAACTTATTTGATAGCTTATTTGATTCTCTTAAATTTACTTTTGAGCGTTTCAACTTAGACAAAATTAAAATTTTTTAATCAAACAATTAAAACACTATGGCAGACGATAAACTACCCACTGGTAAAATTGAACGTGCTTCAAAATTTTTAAAAACAGGCTTAAAAGTAGGTTTTAATTATGCAAAACATTATACCAAAAAAGCATTTACAGAAGTATCTGATGAAGAATTAGAAAAACAAAATGCTAAAGAACTTTTTGAAAGTTTTGCTTCATTAAAAGGTTCTGCTTTAAAAGTTGCTCAGATGTTATCACAAGATAGCATGAATTTGTCGCATAATTTTACAGAACAATTCCAGAAAGCCCAGTATTCAGTACCTCCTATGAGTGCTCCAATGGCTATTCAAACTTTCAAAAAGTCTGTTGGAGAAAGCCCTGAAAAAGTATTTGATAAATTTAACCCCAACGCTGTTGCTGCTGCATCATTGGGTCAAGTTCATGAAGCTTGGAAAGATGGCAAAAAGTTAGCTGTAAAAATTCAATATCCCGGAGTTGCAGATTCCATAAAATCGGATTTGAAACTTATGAAACCAATTGCTAAGCAAATTCTTAAAGTTTCTACGGAAGAGTTAGAACCTTACATGAATGAGTTAGAAACAAAATTAATTGAAGAAACAAATTATATACAAGAAGTTAATAATTCATTAGAATTTAGAGAGGCTTGCCAAGAATTAGAAAATATTGTTTTTCCCAATTATTATAAAGAAATTTGCACGGATAGAGTGATTGTTATGGACTGGTTAGAGGGAGTTCACATGAAAGAATTTTTATCTAAGAACCCTTCCCAAGAACAAAAAAATCAGATAGCTCAAAATATATGGAATTTTTACGAATTTCAGTTTCATAAAATTAATAAAATTAACGCAGACCCACACCCAGGAAACTTTTTATTTAGACCCGATAATACCATTGGTGTTATAGATTTTGGTTGTACAAAAGAATTTTCTGGAAAAGTATATGAAGATTATTTTGGTTTAGCTAATTATGATTTATACAACCATCCTGATAAATTAAGGCAAGTATTTTTTGATTTAGAAATTTTTAGACCTAATGATTCTGAGGAAAGAATACAGGAATTAATGGATTTATTTTCGGCACTTTCCAAAATGATTGCAAGACCCTATCAACATAAAACTTTCTATTTTGGTAATCAAGAATTTTTAGAGGAAGTAAATCAAATAAGTAGAATTGCTGCTTCTATTGGAGAAATTAGGGGAAAAAAAGACTTTCTTTTTGTAAATCGTACTTTTTTTGGTCTTTTTTCTTTAATGAAAGAATTAGACGCAACCATTGTAACCCAGTGTAAATACTTACCATTCCTTAAATACGAATAAAATTTTTAATTAATATTTGATTATTCAAAAGGACTTCTTTTTAGAAGTCCTTTTATTTATATGGTGATTGGTTCAAAGTAAATACATTTGTTTGATAAAATATTACCTAAAAATCAGTATTTTACAAAATAATGCGTAGTTACTGAATATAAAATTTGTGTAATTGAAAGATTGTTTATAAATTTGAATTGAAAATTTGTTGATAGAAATTATTAGAAGATAAGTTTTATAAAAAACATAAGCGGAAACCAAAAAGTATATGACAAAAGTAGCGACAGAGGTAAAAAAAGCATTAAAACATTATTTTGGTTTTGATAGCTTTAGAGGGAAGCAAGAAGAAGTTGTAAACAGTGTAATGAAGGGCAAAGATGTGTTTGTTATTATGCCCACAGGAGCTGGTAAATCATTATGTTATCAATTACCAGCTATAGTTAAGGAAGGAACTGCATTAATAATTTCTCCTTTGATTGCTTTAATGAAGAACCAAGTAGATCACATGCAATCTCTTGGAATTGAAGCGGGTTTTTTAAATTCAAGCCTTTCAAAAGCTGAGTACGATAAAGTTAAACAAAAAGCATTAGAAGGTGTTTTAAAACTTTTGTATGTAGCTCCTGAATCCTTAGTAAAAGAAGAGTTCGTTGAATTTTTACAACAAATCTCTTTATCTTTTGTTGCCGTAGATGAAGCGCATTGTATTTCTGAGTGGGGTCATGATTTTAGACCTGAATATCGCAGAATTAGACAAATCATCGATCAAATAAGCAAAAAAATCCCTATCATTGCTTTAACTGCTACTGCTACTCCCAAAGTACAACAAGATATCCAACAAAATCTAAAACTTGATAAAGCGGAAGTTTTTATTTCTTCCTTCAATAGAACCAATTTATATTATGAAATTCGCCCAAAAATTAATGTTGACCAAGAACTGGTTAAATATATTAAACAAAATTACGGCAAATCAGGGATTGTTTATTGCTTAAGTAGAAAAAAAACGGAAGAATTAACCGATTTACTCAAATTAAATAATATCAAAGCTGTACCTTACCATGCGGGTTTAGATAGTGAAACCAGAAACAAACATCAAGATATGTTTTTAAAAGAAGATGTTCAGGTTGTTGTTGCTACGATTGCTTTTGGTATGGGAATCGATAAACCTGATGTTCGTTATGTAATTCATTATGATGTTCCGAAAAGTATTGAAGGCTATTATCAAGAAACTGGTCGTGCTGGTAGAGATGGATTAGAAGGAAACTGTATATTATTTTATGATTATGATGATATACAAAAATTAGAAAAATTTATGAAAGACAAACCCGTTTCTGAAAGAGAATCCAGTAAATATCTACTTCAGGAGATGGCTTACTTTTGTGAATCGGGTATTTGCAGAAGAAAATATATATTGCATTATTTTGGAGAAGATTATGACGAAAAAACTTGCACAGGAATGTGTGATAACTGTCGTTACCCAAAAGATAAAGTAGATGCAACTGATTATACAAAAATGGTACTTCAGTTAGTTCATGATACAGGAGGAAAATTCCCAATTAATTATTTAGTTAATTTATTAGTTGGGCAAAAAACTCAGCAAATTCGTGAATTAAAACATGATAAATTAAAACTTTTCGGTGCTGGTTCTAAATTTAAAGATTTTGAATGGAAATCTGTAATCGTTCAACTCATTGTAAACGATTATTTATTAAAAGATATTACCGATTATGGTATTATTAAATTGACCGATAAAGGAAAAGCATGGCTTAAAAAGCCTGAAAAAGTGCAATTGGTACGTTTTGTAATTGAAGAAAAATCTGATGACGATACTTTAATAGCTGAAGACTTTAAAGCTTATGATGAAGATTTATTCGAAAAATTAAAAAAACTTCGCAAGCAAATTGCTAATTCTAAAAATGTACCTCCTTATGTGATTTTACAAGACCCTTCTTTAGAGGAAATGGCTTTAAAATATCCTATTACTACCAAAGAATTACAAAATATTAAAGGGGTAGGTGCAGGGCAAGTTCAAAAGTATGGCCAACAATTTTTAGAAGTAATTAAAAGGCATGTTGAAGAAAATGAAATTGAAAGACCCGTTGATTTAATCGTAAAATCTAGTGGTAAAAATTCTGCTGATAAACTTTTTATTATTCAACAAATTGATAGAAAAACTCCATTAGATGAAATCGCTATCATGAAAGGTTGGTCTTTCCAAGAACTTATTCAACAAGTAGAAAACATTATTTACTCAGGTACTAAACTCAATATCAAATATTTTATTGATCAAATCATCGATAAAGATAAACAAGATGAAATATTAGAATACTTTCAATCGCATGATTCTTTTGATTTAGAAGCAGCTCAAAGAGAACTCGGTGACGACTTTGAGATTGAAGAAATTCAGTTAATGCGTGCAAAATATTATTCAGAAATGGCAAACTAATTTAAAAATTTTAATTATGGAATTAATTGAATATCTTAAACAATTAGACGAAAAATATTATAATGAACAAGATGAAAGCAATGAATTTGCTATCAAAGAACTAAACAAAGTTTATAAATCTGTTCTTAAAGATCCTGAACTATTGAACGATTTTATGGAAGAAGCTCCATATATTTGTGGTGGTGCTTTTATCCCTTTTCTTTTTTGGATAACCCTATCTAAATTTTCTAATGACCCCGATACCTTTAGACCTCAAATCATTGATTTAATTAAAGCTTTTTGTAAATCCGATTTTAATGAAATTGATGCTCAAGAACTTAAACCTTTAATTATTACTTATTTCGCTATGGAAAAGCGTTTTGAAGTTGATAAGCTCAAAACCTACGTAATAGATAAGGCTCATCCAAATATTATTAATTACTTTAATAAGCTTTTAGCTTTTGTGGATAAAAACAAAGATTCTGTTAAAACATACATAGAAAAATTTAATTTAATCAAAAATCATAATCCGGATTTTGAGTTACTTAATTTACCCATTGTGCGTTTAAGAGAAACACTTAAACAAAAATAAATTAACTTTATATTCCAAATTTTTTAAATATATGTCAAAAATATCATTAACCTTAAAGTCGATTGAGTGTCTTAAAACCAATGAAACTGGTAAAGATGAGTTGTATTTAATGCTTAACATTAAAGACAATGCAGGTCATTCTGTTGAATTAAAAGAAAAATTTCCTAAAAACGAACATGGATTCTGGCATTTAGGTGCTGGTGATAAATTGGAATTAAACGAAGTCCTTTTTGAAGGAGATATTCTGAGAGGAATTACCATGAATTTGCGTTTTATGGAAGAAGATAAAACTGCTGGAACTACTCTCTCTGCTCCTATGGAAGAAATTATTGACGATTTTATCGGAGAGTTTCGTTTCATTGTTGAAAGTAATGGTAAAGTTTCTTATGAAGATGTTCGCCATTCTAAATTAAAAGAGAAAGTTCATAAAGATTATTATATCTCTGTTTCTGGAAGTGGTGCAGACTACCATCTTTGGATTGAAGTAAAATAAATTTTAATTAAAATCAATGAAGGGCAAGTTATTGCCTTTTTTATTTAGTTTAAATTAAATTTGGGCGCGCTGTTTCACTTCGTCTCATCAATTTCGGTGAACTTCAATGTATCACAATCCTTTCGCCGCTCAAACCTAGATTGACACCCTTCCAAAACAAAATCAATAACTATTTGATAATGAATAAGTTATTGTATTTTTGCTTATTTTTGTATGTCAAAGTTAGAAAAAAGCCTAGAATTTTTTGATTAAGCGATAGTAGTAAATGGTCAAGAATTAGATTTAGCTATTTAGCCAATTTGAAACAAAGATGGAGTAAAAAGAATAAAGTGAAAGAGTAGCTTTTTATATGATTCCATAAAGTTGTAATCCTTCTCAACTGTTTCTTTGTTTTTGGGTTTCATAAAGAACAATACCGGCAGCAACAGAAACATTTAATGACTGAATCTGTCCATACATAGGGATAGCTGTTTTATCATCGCATAATTTTAAAATAGCAGTAGAAATTCCTTTTCCTTCATCACCAAAAACCCAACAAATAGGTTGTGTTAAATCTATTTCATGAAGATTTTTGTTTGCTTTTTCTGTACAACCAAAAATGGTTATACCCATACTTTTCAAAGTAAGTATAGTTTTTTTTAAATTATCTTCTTTGCAAACAGGTAAATAATGAAAAGCTCCAGCAGAGGCTTTCATAGCATCTTGATTAATTCTTGCAGAGCCAGATTGAGGTAAAATAAGAGCATGAACTCCCATACATTCTGCGGAACGTGCAATAGCACCCAAATTTCTTACATCTGTAACACCGTCTAATAAAATGAGTAATGGGGATTCGCCAAATTCAAAGGCTCTTATAATTATTTCTTCAACCGATTGATATTCAATGGGTGATAAATAAGCCGCAACACCTTGATGATTTTTTTGATAACACAATTTGTCAATTGCTATACTAGGAACTTCTTGTATCGGGATATGTAATTTTCTTGTGAATTCTTTAATTTCTGTAAGAGTTTGTGAACTCCCTTTTTGTATAATAATTTTATCAATCGTTTTACCGGATAAAATGGCTTCCTTTACAGCATGAACACCATAAATTAAATCTTTCATGTAGATTTATTTCTTTTTCTTTTTAGGCATATCCTCTTCTTCATCTTCTTCCTCAATATCTTCGTCCTCTTGAATATCCTCCTCTTCCTCAGCTTCATTTTCCATTTCACTAGAAGAAACCTCTTCTTTTTCTTCTTCCTCTATTTCCTCCAATTCCTTTGAGTCGTTTTCTTCTTCCTCATCAGCACTATTTTGTGTTACAGCGTTTGAATTACTATTCACATTGGAACCCACATTAGGAACTATTATTGATTGATTTTTTTGAACAAATGTACTGTATTCAGTTTTATAGCTTGGACCAAAAAATATAGCTTGATATTTTTCTAATGAACGAGAGAGTTCAGAAGAGTATGTTAAATTACAGGGTAATTCTTTATCGCTTGTAAGAAATGGTTTAGAATTTTCAAATTTTTTGATTTTATTACACAATGAAGAAATAAAGTAAGTGTAATCTTTGTAAATTAGTTTAAGGCTGGGAATAAAACAATTTGAAGTTTGGTTCACATTATCTTCATCTTCTTCTATAGATTCTATATCTGCTAAAGGATCATCGTCTGATAAATGAAGCATAATTCTTTTATTTTCTATTTCATAGCTATTCCAGTATGAAGAAATCAATAACTTTTCATTCAATTCTAATTGCACTAAAATGACTTGATCATCTAAATCATGATTTTGTGCAAAAACATAAAATTGTATGATAAAAAGTGTAAAAAACACAAATACTTTCATGAACTGAATTTTTCAACAATTTTACGTGGATAATTTGTGTTTTCCAAATTAAATTTAAAAATCCGTAAAAATACGCTTGATAAATTTTTCTTTTTTATAAAAACATTCGTAAATTTGCATATTCATTTTGCAATGGAAAAAGGAATTCTCAAATTTTGGCTTTTTCTCATGATTTTCTATCAAACAGAAGTTCATGAGTTTTTGGCTATTCCTTTTTTCTTTCATCATTATTATGAAACCTTACAATATCAACCACAAACTTCTATTAAGA
Organism: uncultured Bacteroidia bacterium; assembly: GCA_938006875.1. GTDB lineage: Bacteria > Bacteroidota > Bacteroidia > J057 > CALLMJ01 > CALLMJ01. Next base: position 2,142 of record CALLMJ010000045.1, on the reverse strand, counting down.
ATTTTTTTGAGGATCATTATTTAGAAAATTCTCATCAAGAACCTGAACATCAAAAATTACCCTTCAAATTCCATAATCATACACTTTTTGTAAGTTTTATCGGTTCTGATATATTTCAACCTCTAAAAATCACTTTGGTGAATCAAAATTTTTATAAGGTTCCTCATTTTTTTGAAAGTGGAATTCCTATACTTTTTTTAGATACTATCTGGCAGCCGCCTAAACATGTGTAAAATCATCAAGTTTTGCTAACTTTTTCAGTTTCACCTTTATAAGGTGATTAGATTGTTTTACTTCATTCATTTTTTCATTTTTCTAAAATTTTTACACATGTTAAACAGAATTATAGCTTTTTCAGTATATAATCGATGGATTATAGCAGTATTGGCTTTGGGATTAATTGTTCTTGGCGTGAACGAACTCAAGCATTTACCCATAGACGCTGTTCCTGATATCACTGACAATCAGGTGCAAATTATAACGATTTCTCCTTCATTAGGAGCAACAGATATGGAAAGGTTTATTACTTATCCAATAGAACAAAATTGTATGAACATACCGGGGCTCAAAAAAATGAGGAGTTTTTCTCGTTTGGGTCTATCAATTGTAACATTAGTTTTTGAAGAACACGTAAATATTTATTGGGCAAGACAACAAGTAACAGAGAAACTAAAATCCGCTGAGGAAATGATTCCTAAGGGAATGGCTACGCCCTTTTTAGCACCAGTAACAACGGGGCTTGGAGAAATTTATCAATATATCCTGAAACCCCAAAAAGGTTATGAAAATGTATATTCGTTATCGGATTTAAGAACCATACAAGATTGGATAGTTCGTAAACATTTGTTGAGCGTAAAAGGCGTTGCTGATGTTAGTAGTTTTGGAGGTAAACTGAAACAATACGAAATACAAATTAACCCCTCTGTTTTATACGCTTATCAAGTGACCATTCAAGAAATTTATCAAGCCTTAAGTTTGAATAATACCAATTCTGGTGGTTCTTACATCGAAAAAGAGCATAACGCTTTATTCATAAGAACCGAAGGTCTTTTTCAGTCTCTTAATGATATACAAAATACCGTCATCAAAATACAAAAAAATGCTAATCCTTTATTTATCAAAGATGTAGCTCAAGTGAAGGAAGGGCATGCTATACGATTTGGTGCAATGACGTATAACGATTATGGTGAAGTAGCTGGTGCCGTAGTAATGATGCTGAAGGGAGAAAATAGTAGCCAAGTTATTCAGAACGTCAAAGAACAAATTCAAGAAATTCAAAAAATTCTTCCCAAAGGAGTAGAACTCATACCTTATTTAGACCGTACCAAAATGGTCAATAATGCTATCTCAACGGTAAGTAATAACTTAATGGAAGGAGCCTTAATTGTAGTTTTTGTTTTGGTACTGTTTCTGGGAAACATTCGTGCTGGTTTAATTGTGGCTTCGGTTATCCCTCTTTCTATGTTATTTGCAGTTTTTTTAATGAATGTATTTGGAGTAAGTGGTAACCTAATGAGTCTTGGAGCATTAGATTTTGGATTGATTGTGGACGGTGCCGTAATTATTGTAGAAACGGTTCTACATGCTTTTCATCAACCCAATGCCTCTAAAATTTCCAGGAATGAAACCGTAAAAAACTCCGCAACCCAAATGCTCAACAGCGCTGTTTTTGGTCAAATGATTATTTTGATGGTATATGTACCCATTTTTACTTTGGAAGGTATTGAAGGTAAAATGTTTAAACCCATGGCTCAAACCGTTATTTTTGCTTTATTAGGTGCTTTTCTATTATCTATGACTTATGTTCCTATGATGTGTTCCTTGTTTTTGAAACCTGTTGAACACCCAAAACCTAACTTCTCTGATAAAATGATGGATTTTTTTAATAAGTACCATCAAAAAATGCTTCATATCGTTTTACATTATCCTAAAACCATTTTGGGTTCAATAAGTACTTTGTTTGTAATAGCTATTTACCAATTTACGCAGTTGGGAGGTGAATTTATTCCTGAATTACCAGAAGGTGATTTTGCAGTAGAAACACGTGTTTTAGCGGGTAGTAATTTAACTACAACCATTGAAGCCGTTCAAAAAAGTTCTAAAATTTTATTAGACCGTTTCCCAGAAATTCAAAGAATAGTA
>CALLMJ010000044.1 GCA_938006875.1 uncultured Bacteroidia bacterium | reverse complement strand
AGGAATATTTTCCTTTATTGCGGAGATTAACAAAAGCGATAGAAGAAGAGAAAGTAAAAGGGACTATGGATGTAGAAGATGAGATAATAGAGACCTTCAAACAGAAAGAAACGGAAATAGAAAAGGCATTAGAAATTGCCGTACAAGAAAGAAAACGAGCGGAAGAAAAAGAAAAATTGTTAGAAGAAGAAAAGAAACGAGCGGAAGAAAAAGAGAAATTGTTAGAAGAAGAAAAGAAACGGGCTGAAGAGAAGGAAAAATTGCTAGAAGAGGAAAAGAAAAGGGCGGAAGAGAAGGAAAAATTGTTAGAAGAGGGAAAGAAACGAGCAGAAGAGGAAAGGAAACGGGCAGAACAAGAAAAGAAACGGGCAGAACAAGAACGTTTAAAATTGCTTGAAACTGCGAGATTTTTGAAATCGTTAAACGTTGATATAGAGATTATTGCAAAAACAACGGGTTTACCTAAATCAGATATAGAAAAATTGTGAACCACAAAAATAACAAACTTATCTTTAGGACCTTAATAAGAAATAAACTTCTTATGTCTTATTTTAGGTTAACATGCTCTGTAACTAATTGTTTTTAGATAAATTACTCATAAGATACTTTAAATGGAAAATTAACTTTATTATAGTATTTTAGGATTTTGGTTCGGTACCGTTACGTTCTGAAATGATAATGGCTTAAGTGCACCTACTCAGCCACTAATCCCCTTAGTCGTTGAGTAATAAGCGAAACGAATGTACCGAAACAACTATCTTTTACGAAACATATTGACATTTTAACACGCTACACTTATGGTTACTAAGCTTGCTGAAGTACTCAATATGACCAATTCTTTATGTAATGAGAAAAGCAAATGTACAAAACCAATCCTGGCCCTTTATGGTAAAAACTCTCTAAGTAGAACAAGAGAAATACAGCAGATAAAAAACCACTATCAGACATATTATTTTTAACTCCCAAATCTGAAAGTGTGTTTTGTAAAAAACTTTTAAGATAATTACCGTTCTAGCCTATAATCATGCAGGATTTTTTTAAAACTTTATATTTTTTCATTTTTCTTGAAACTTGTTTCCTAAATCTTTGGAATTATAGTACCAATATTTATGCGGCTTCTTATCAATAAACCATTGAAAACCTTCTAATTGATTTTTTTCAAACCATATTTCATGCATAGGATAGTAAATAGACTCAGCATTTTGATGAAATATTATTCTTGAAGGTTTATTTTCTTCAAACCAAATTTCTATGTTTTCAGATTTCCCTTGATTCATACCTAAATATTCCTCGCCGTCTTTAGCAAAATAGATGCTATTTGCTTCTTTTTGTACCAACATCCAGTATATTTCTTTATCTTTAAATTTTCCGTCAATATTTACGCCTTTGATTTGATTAAATCCGATACTATCCTGTTGAGCAATCAAAAAACTATGGTTTCGTATAGCAATAGAATCGGGATTATTGTTTTTTAACCATAGGAAAATGGTATCTCCTAGCATTTGACTGGAATCTGACCAGATAATAGGGCTCTGAGTGAAAGTAATTAAAGAATCCATTTGGTTATAATGCAAAGAGTCGCAAATAGCCTGGAATGCGTTGGTAATGAGTTTTACTCTGTGGCATGCTACAAGTTCTTTTCTTTGATTAGCCGTATCTTGAACAGAAAATAAGGTATCCGCAAATAAAGTCATCGTATCTGAATCATAGAAGTATATTACATAAGGGTCATGGGTAAGCCAAAAAGTTTGTTTTTTAGAGTTCCAAGTACCAAAATCCCCATATAAAATGGTGGTGGTATCTTTATTTTGAATGTAGACATTACAAATGGCTTTACCGCTGTCTTGCTCATTCCAGAAATATATTGTATCTGCCCTTGCATAGTAGTTGCTATCAGCATACCATGGATTTTGATACAAATAAAAATTTTTCCTCTCTGTATCTAAAAAACCACGTTCTGCATAAGCTTTTGAACCATCTTTGATATCTAAAACATACGTAGGTGCTTTTAATGTTACAAACTTGGATTCTGTATTATATTCTAAAGTATCTGTTTTAACTAAAATATCTTTGCTTATAATTTGAACATCTTTTACAAAAATTGCAGTTTTACTCTCTGTATTATATCGACCAACGACCGACGTTAATTCGTTTTCAGTATCTTTTAACTTGCCTTTTTGAGTATATTCTCCGATTTTAGTAATTCGATTGAAGACCAAATAATCTGTATAAAGCGTAGTCTTTTTATCGGTAAGTTGAACGTTATGAAATACTTCTGCAATCTGGGTATTTCCATTATAAAATAGTTTATCACCTTTGAGTTGGGTAGTATCATCCATCATCATTCTCACATTAGAGAAGGCATGAATACTGTTTTCTTTGGTAAAATGATATGCTGAATCGCAATACATAAAAGTATTTTTTTGTTTTAGTATCACATTTCCTACTAACTTACGAATAGGCTTACTCTCCCAAGTGGCAAATTCAAATACATCGGAGTTAAGGATTTCAATAGGTTCTTCATTTTGCGAATAACCCATTTGAAAATAAACAATCCATAAGAAAAATAGGTACTTCAAAGTATTTCAAACAGACCGCAATTTATAAATTTTTAAAAAATACTCGCTTTTTATTTTATCAATTTGTCAAACAAATATCTATTTGACAAATGCAACTTTCTACGGAGTAAAAATAGAGAACTTTTCTTCAGAATGTTTATTATACAAGTATCTAACAAAGATACATAAGAAAAACGATATTATTTGAGTTGGAATTCAATTTAATTAAACAAACTCAAAAGCCTGTTTTTCTATGAAATTTTTATCAATAACAATTTGTTTATCTGGTATTTCTGGTAAATGAAACATGGTATCCATGAGGATTCTATCTAAAATTGAGCGTAAACCACGTGCACCTAATTCCAATTGAATAGCATGTTTAACCACAAAATCTAGGGCATCATCCTTGAAAATTAGCTCCTTGCCCTCCATTGCAAATAGGTACTGATACTGTTTTACAATAGAATTCTTCGGTTCAGTAAGAATTTTTTTGTATGCTAATTCATCTAGTGGGTTCATGTAGGTAATTACAGGCAATCTACCAATAAGTTCCGGAATTAAACCAAATTTTCTTAAATCGTCTGAGGAAATATATTTTAAGATGTTGGTTGTTTCTTGCTTTTTATTATCGGATTTAAAGCCAACGGCGGTTTTATAGATACGGCGTTGAATAATTTTTTCTATGCCTTCAAAGGCTCCTCCACATATAAATAAAATGTTTTGAGTATTGACCTTGAGAAAATCCTGCTCAGGATGCTTTCTTCCTCCCTTTGGTGGTATATTCGCAATAGTTCCTTCGACAATTTTAAGTAAAGCCTGTTGTACTCCTTCACCACTCACGTCACGCGTGATCGAAACCGATTCTGATTTTCTCGCAATTTTATCAATCTCATCAATATAGATGATGCCCATTTGTGCTTTCTCTAAATTATATTCAGCGGCTTGTACTAACTTCACAATCACATTTTCAACATCTTCCCCCACATAACCCGCCTCAGTAAGTGTAGTGGCATCTGCTATCGCAAAAGGTACTTCTAAAAATTTAGCTATTGTTTTTGCAATGAGAGTTTTCCCAGTACCCGTTGGTCCGAGCAATAATATATTACTTTTTTCCAACTCAACTCCATTACTGGAATTTAGATTAAATTTTAATCTTTTGTAATGATTATATACTGCAACACTAATAGTTATTTTCGCTTCTTCCTGACCAACAATATAATCATCTAAATAACTTTTTAGTTTTGACGGTGTTACTAATTTAAAGTCAGGTATCAAAGCCTCCGTATTAGACTTTAAAAAGTTTTTCTTAATTAAATCATTGGCATAAGCCACACAATCCATACAAATATAAGCATCATTCCCAGCAAAAATAGGAATGCTAAGATTAGTTCTTCCGCAGAAAGAACAGTAATTTTCTACTTTTTTCTTACTCAATATTATTTATGGTTAGGAATAAGTACCTCATCAATTAAGCCATATTCTTTTGCTTCACTAGCAATCATCCAATGATCTCTTTCAGAGTCCGCCCAAATTTTATCGAAGGGCTGGCCTGAATGAGCCGATATAATTTCATAGAGTTCTTTTTTAAGTTTTTGAATCTCTCTATGCATAATTTCAATTTCGGTGGCCTGACCCTGCGCTCCACCGAGTGGCTGATGTATCATGACGCGTGAATGAGGTAAACCTGAACGTTTTCCTTTAGCTCCTGCACACAATAAAACAGCTCCCATAGAAGCCGCCATCCCCGTACAAACAGTGTTCACATCTGGCTTTACGTGTTGCATTACATCATAAATTCCTAATCCAGCATACACAGAACCCCCAGGAGAATTGATATAAATATAGATATCTCTTTTTGCATCTACAGACTCCAAAAATAACAATTGCGCCACAACAATATTTGCAACGGTATCGTAAATTCCTTGACCAAGAAATATAATTCTATCCATCATTAACCGTGAAAATACGTCCATTGCAATAACGTTCAATTGTCTTTCTTCAATAATATTGGGGGTCAAATTACGGAATTTATAATTTTGTTCTGATAGGTAATCATGCAATGTTAAACTACTGATTCCTAAATGTTTATGTGCGTAGTCCTGAAATTCTTTTGAATAATTCATTGTTATATGGAATTGATGATTTCAAAAAATTCTTTTACATTAACATTTTTTTGTATTGTACCCACTTTACTTTCAATAAAACTGATGAGGTTAGAATCCTCCATTTCCATCATTTTTTTATTTACAAAATTTTTATCTTGCATTACTTGCTTGGTAATGGATTTTATATATTGCTGAGTTGCCTCACTTTCTACTTCTGATACAGGATTTAACTCTCTTACCTCTTCAGTTTCTTCATTTATTGAATGGTTTCCATCAGGAACAGAAACTTCAGGTTTTGAAGAAAGATTAAATAAAGATCTAAAATCAGATTCAACTTTTTGTGCAACATCCTTCACTGAAACACTTAACGATTCATTATCTTTGAATATTTTTTGTTTTAAAATTTGTAATTTTTTATTTTTTAGATAGTTAGGAAATCTATTTTTTAATTCATCAATAGTCTGGATTTGGTAATCAGCCATAATAGAGTATGCAACAATTTCTTCATTGATTTCAAAATCAAAATTCTCTATTAGGTTTTTTTCTATCATTTTCTTTTTGTAATTTCTTGCCATTTCTTTAAGGTCTTTTTCGAAGAGTTTTTTAAACTCCTCTAAACCTTTTTCATAGGTAATAGTACTATTTTTAAAGATTTTAGGGAATAATTCAATTTCCCGATTCAACTCTTCAACTAGCCAGATTTTCTTTACTTCAAAAATAAAATTCTTTTGATATAATTCATTTACTTGATCTTCGCTAATTTTCAGTACTATAGATGCATCTTTTTGAGAATCAAAATATTCTGAAAAAGGTATCTTTATTTTATCTCCAACTCTCAAACCATTTTTTATGTAGGGCATTATTTTTTCAGCATCAGAGTAAATGATAAGTTCTGTTTGGTAGCCATTGGTTACTTCTACTCCCCGCTCGTCAACCTCAATAAATTTACCTTGAATTTTATAGAGCTTTGTTAAGTCAGTAATTTCTAACAACTGTGTAATCTTACCTTCATTTCGTTGAATATATTTGATTTGGTCTTCAATATCCTTATCTGAAACTTCAATATTATAGTCTTGGATAGAAGAAATTTTCGAATAATCAATATCAATATTAGGGAACAAAGCTAAATGAAACTCAAAAGTAAATTCTTCAGTAGGCTTTAAATTTTTTAAATCTGAATCTTTTAGTAGAGGTCTGGCTATTAATTCATATTTTTTTTCTTCAATAACTTTCTGAAGTTCTTCGGATACTTTCTTATTTACAATATCATAAAGTAAGGATTGACCATATTTTGCTTTGATGAGGTCAGGTGGGACTGTACCTTGTCTGAAACCAGGTATTACGGCTTGTTTAGCGTAGATATTGATTTGCTTTTTAAAATCTTTTTGATAATCATCAGGAGTAAAGGTAAATTTAATAGAAACCGAATTTTTTGGTAATTCATTGACTAATACTTCCAAGGTAATATAGTTTTTAGTGCGGGTGGAGGGACTTGAACCCCCACGGTTGCCCACTAGATCCTAAGTCTAGCGCGTCTGCCAATTTCGCCACACCCGCATTCAATTTGAGTTCGCAAAATTACAAAACTTTTTTATAAAAAATTATTTTTTATTCATTTTCTTTTTAATCTCAATAATCGCCTGCACATAGTTCGATTTAATTGCTGAAAATGCTTGCTCATAAGCTTCTTTTTGAGACAATATCTCCTGAATTTGACGCTGTTTGGATTCCCACTCTTCTTTTAGTTCATCGGATGATTGTTTGTTTTCATTAAGTTTCTTCATCCAATCCTCCGTTTCTTTTATCAAGGTATTGTAATTCGCCATTAAATTCGCATAATCAGTTTTTAAATTCTCATAGTCATTTTTTATGGATTTTATCATTTCATTAGAAAGACTATCCTTTTCTAAAAACTTTAAGCCTTGTTCGCCTAAAGAGTCCGTTAATAATGATTCAAAAAAACTCTGACTTTGGCTTATATGGGTCTCAAGATTTTGTAAACTCTCTTTCTCCTGATTCCATGCAGATAAATCTTGTTTAAACTTAGCTTTATCTTGCTCCTGCAATCCCGAGTTACAAGAACTTAAAATTACTTGTAAATATAACAAAACAAAAAAATATTTTTTTTTCATCTTAACTTCTTATATCGTTCATATTTAACTAATCCTATAAATCTTTGCATCACCCCATAACTCTTCTAATTTATAAAATTCTCTGGATTTAGGTAAAAAAATGTGAACTAAAACATCTACATAATCTAATAATATCCACTCTCCTGTATTTTTACCCTCTGAATGCCAAACTTTCTCGGATAGATTTTTCTCAACAGCCTCTTCCACAGAATCCGCTATTGATTTGGTTTGAGTATCAGAATTCCCCGTACAAATTACAAAATATTTTGCTATAGGTGAGGTTAATTTACTTAAATCCAAAATTACTATATCAAAACCCTTTTTTTCTAAAATACCATGAAGTATTTGCTGAATGATCTTTTCATTACTGCCAAAATTCATTCATTATTTTTTTTAAGTTCAATACTTTTTAGGTATTCCACATTTTCTTTATGTACGGTCTTTCTTCTTTTATCCAAATAAATACCTATTTTTTGTGCATCAAAAACGGTTAAACCCGCTTGTTTTAATTCGTTAATAGAAAAACCTTTACCTTCTCTCATTCTCGTTCCTGTCTTAACTACTGGTCTCTTATTACATACTCTATTCATAACACTTATACTTATTCCCTAAAAAAATAACCGCAAAAATTGCGGTTGCAAATATATAAAACTTAAATTTAAATTACAAATTTTTTTAGTTCAAACTCAAATTTAATTTCGAATTTATAGCATTTATTATACGATATATCTTTATAGTTTCTAATTCTGATAGGTTTCTTAGCCCTTTTCTTTCATATTCATGAATGATATCCATATGATTACCCAACTCTTCATAACTCATAACATGAGGTAGATTTCTCTTAATATTATTAAGCTCAATTTCTAACGTTCTTTTTGCAATTCTTATTTTCTCTTCTAAAGTCATGAGATTTTCCATATCTTTCTAATTAATGCTTCAAAAATACATCAAAAATTGAAAATACAACTACTTAAAAATCAAAATACAAAAAAATACGGATTCTATTATACGTATTTTTCATTTTAAAGTGAAAAATTAGTACCCTTACAACTATCCCAATGAACTATTCGCCTTTAAGCATAAAACTCTTTTTTCATTTCACAATTTTTATTCAAGATTCTTCTAATGCTTATTCTAATCATTCATTTAATATTCTTAACATTTTACTGCAATTTAATATTCTTAACATATTACTGCAAAAAAAATTTTTTTTTACAAATCTATCCTTTATTTTTGCAGAACGTTTTAATTTTAAGTAATATGAAAAAAGTCATTACACATTTATTTACCGCTACTCTTATAGTGGGAAGTTTTTCTGGCGCTATTAGTCAGAATGTGGGTATAGGAACAACTTTACCCGAGGTAAGATTAGATATAAACGGAGGTGTAGCCTCTAAACCCGCTAGTGCGGCTGCGGCGGCAAGTATTACTATCCCTGATAACATCTCTACTTTTTACATTACCAATGTAGCCGGTGCACAAGCTAATAATTTAGTTGGTCCTACAACAGCCTCTCAAGGTCAGCTCCTTATTATCAACAACAAAGATGATAACTTAGCGACCTTTGCAGGTTTGTACCAAATAAGACCTAACACAACTTCTGCATTCATTTATTTAGGAAGCCAATGGGTACCTTTTGGCGAAGCACCTACGAACCGTTTAGCTTGGTCTTTATATGGAAACATTGGAACCACTCCTGGAACTGGTGCAAATCAAAACTTTTTAGGTACTCGAGATAACACTAATTTTATTATTGCTACTAACGTAGTAGAGAGAATGAGAATATTAAATACAGGACACGTAATTGTCAATAATAACTTTAATGATTATATTGGCACGAATCCTCCTCTCAAAGTCAATGCAACCGGTGATGATACTTGGGCATTTATTGCTGAACATGATATGTCAGGTGGAGCATTAGGTCTTGGAAATATTGTTGGTACAGGAGGGATTACCATTGATAATATGCCAGTTGGGTGGACTTACGGCACTTGGGGAATTTCCGATTTATTTGCCAATTCTATAGGCATGGGGGTAGTTGGTGAGTATGGAAATTATGGTGCAGGCGTTACAGGTTATACGTATTATTTTAACGCCGCTAACCTAGCTTATCCCCTAGCTGATGATATTGGCGTTTTAGGTCATGTCAATTTAACACTTGGTGGAGTCATAGAAACAGGAGGTTTCTTCCATTCAGGACAGCCTACCACCAAAGCCTTATGGGCAACGCAATCTATGGTTCAAAATGATTTGTTAGGAGCAGGACCCGTAGCATATGCTGGAACCGGTAATTCCGAAATCTTTAGAATGCAGCATAATGGTTTTACCACGGGAACGGGTACTGTAAGAGGTGATATTGTTTTGATGAATGCTTTTGCTACACCTGGTACCCAAACCGGAGGAAGTATGATTGGAGGTCATTACCAAATTAATGGTGGTACAAACAACACTGCAAGTGCCGCTAATAAAATTGCTGTTTTTGGTGCTATTGCAGGTGGAAATACCGCTAACATCACCGCTAATAATCAAGTATTAGTTTATGGATTATATGGGCAGAACGATCAAAATGTGGACGTTAATGGTGCAGGAATTGCTTTTACAGGTGGTGTTTTTGGTATTAGTTCTGGAAATATGAATTACATAGCTCCATCTACCGGAGCAGTTTTAAGTAGTGCTGTCGGCGCTCAAAATAATGCTATTCCAACAGGTGCTAGAGCTTTTGTATCCAGTGTAAGAGGCTTTTCAACCACTACCACTGGAAATCTTGCTAACGTTACAGGAGTTGAAGGTATTGTTCAAGCAGGAGGAGCTTATGCGGGAGTTTTTGGTTATAATGCCGCCACAACAGGAGCTGGTCCTGGATTAAGAGGTCAAGCAAATACTTATGGTACCATTTCTATTGCAACACGAAATCCTAATGCAAATATTGATGAAGTAGCCGGAGTTTATGGTATTGCCACAAATACTACGGCTCTATCAGTTGATAATACGTATAAATTTGGAGGTATTTTTGAAGAATTAGAATTAGGAAATTACGCTTATGTAGGAGGTATCCGTAGAACAGGAGGTGTGACCACCGCATTCAAAATTCTAGGTACAGGTACCGTTTCTACCATTGTAGAAAATACACAAAATGAAAAAGTTATTATGTTTGCTCCTGAATCCCCCGAAGTACTGCTTCAAGATTACGGAAAAGGTCAATTAATCAATGGTAAAGCTCACGTAACCTTTGACCCTGATTTCGCTAAAAATATTACGGGAGAAATTCGTGTATTTGTTCAATTAGAAGGAGATTGTAATGGGGTCTATGTAACCAATAAATCCAATACAGGTTTTGATGTAATTGAATTATCTGGTGGTAAATCTAATGTACCTTTCACTTACACTATCGTAGGAAACCGTGCAGATGAAATTGCTAAGAATGGACAAAAAATTACTTATAGTACTTTACGTTTTCCTGCCGCACCTAACAGAAAAGTTGACCCATCAGTTTATCATTTAAGCCCAATAGAAAGAGCTACTCCTGTTGATGAGAGCCAGTTACCTAAAACAGAATACGCCGTAACAAGCAACGATAGAAATCCTGAAAAAGAACAACAAATCAAAAAACAAAAATTAGAACTTTCCAAAAATAAAACATATAAACATAATGTAGTTGTGAAAGGACATAAAGCAGAAAGTACAAACAAAGATTAAATTTAAAAGTTATACTTAACAAGGGACGGAACTAGAACCGTCCCTTTTTTATTAACAGAATTTTATTTTAATACCCAGTAAATGCAGGTTTTGTTTTTTCTTAATATTGCAAAACAATCACTTTGTAATGAACAACCAAACTCTACAAAAGTATCAGCAAAGATTAACCAATCTATCTTCCCGCAATAGAACTCTAAAACTATTAAAACCTGTTAAAAATAAAGATATAGATTTTTTTTCTTTTGCTTACGAAGACACCCAAGGTCATGAAGAACTTTTGCAATTACTGATTAATCATAAGAAGATTCCTTTAATTCATAAACTTAATCCACATGATGAAAAAACTAGTAATTTAGACAAACAACTCAATGTCATTTATCGTACGGTTTCAGGCATAGAATCTGAAACGGGCGTTTATCCATTAAAAGTTGGTTATCCGTTTGTTCAAGGCAAATTTTTAAATGATACAATTGCAAGATGTCCTTTAATCGTTTTTCCTTATCGTTTGATAAAAAATAATCAAAACCAAAATCGTTGGTATTTAGAGCCTATCAAAAATGAAGAACCTCACTGGAATACTGTATTTTTTTTAGCGCTTGAGCAATTTCATCAACTCAAATTTCCTGATGATTTTTGGGAAATTGAATTTCCTAATTTTGAGAATTTACAATCTTTTTGGAATTGGCTTTATGAACAAATTCAAAAATTTGATATTCCTATTAAATGGAATACCGATGTCTTTGATGAACCCTACAAAATGTTTAGTCATTTCCAAGCTCATTACGCAAAAAACTTTCCATTAGGGGAATTAAAAATTGTTCCTGAGGCGATTCTGGGCTTGTTCCCCGAAACGGATACCGCTCTTTTTGATGATTACGACTTTTTACTCAAAAATACTGATTTAATTACCAATCATTCTGTTTTCTCTTCCCAGTTAATAAATGTAAATACAAAAGAAGAACCTTTAATTCAAGTAGTAGATTTAGATGCAAGCCAAGAAAAAGTCATTATTCAAGCAAAAAAAGGTTCTAATTTAGTGGTTCAAGGTCCACCAGGTACTGGAAAATCACAAGTAATCATTAATTTTATTGCGGAAAATATCGCAAAAGGGAAAAAAATTTTAGTGGTATCTCAAAAAAGAGCTGCATTAGATGTAGTTTATAACCGATTAGAAAAATTAGGCTTACAGGACTTCGTCAATTTAGTTCATGACCATCAAGCAGATAAAGCTTCTATTTATCAGAAGTGGAACATCATAATTCAACCTTTTTTGGAAAATCATTTTGAAAATACTAATTTTCAAGTAGAAGATTTTTATAAAATTTATTTAGAAATCCAAAATTCACTAAATGAACAAGAAAAAATTTACCAAAATTTAATGGATAAAAAACCTTTTGGAATTTCTGCCTCGGAATTGTATTTAAAAGTCCAAATTCCTTCTAAACCTTGGGATAACAATTTTTTGCCTTCCCACTATACTTATCAAGATTTACAAATTTTTTTAATTTCCTTAAAAGAAATTTTAGTTTATAAACCGCTTTTAAATCCTGAGAATGTATGGTTTCACAGAAAAAATTTAGCTCAAAGTTCTTACTTTGAAATTTTAGAAAAACTTCAAAACTTGCCACAAACCATTCAAATTCTTTTTGAAAAACTTCAATCTGTTGCTTATAAAGGTTATTATTTGATGGAAATCACTAATCTTCAAGAAATCATTGATTATTATTTTTATTGCGATGAGCTTCTAATGAATAACCCTAAATTTTATGCTTTGTACCAATTTTTAGTATCGCATCCGCAATCTATTTCGGAAGTAAAAAAATCTTTAAAACATTACGAAGAACAAAAAAATAATGTTGAAAAATTCTGGTGGTTAAAACATGTTCAAAAAGAAGGAATTGATACAGTTTTAAAAAATATAGAAACTTATCATCAATTAAAAACGGGATTTTTTAGATTTTTAAACCCTGATTGGTGGTTCATCTCAAAATATTGGGACAAATTTTTTCAAAATCATAATTTGACATTTTCTGAAAATAGTTTAGATACTCTAAAAAATCAATTACAACAATATATTGATTTCCAAGCTTTTTTAAAAGAAAAACCTTGGTTAGAACTCGGTAAAGTGGAAATTGATTTTGCTTTTGAGTTTTTTAATAAAATGATATTTGAAGAATTAAAACCTAAGTTTATCAATCAAGAATTAGACCAAGATTCATGGAAGAAAAGTATAGACTATTTTAAGCGTTTGAGGGAGGTAAAAAATGATTGGGAACTCACTCAAAAATCCTTAGAATCATGGCTATCAAACCATCAAATTCAGAATATATTTAGCGAGCTTTATGCTAATAAGTTTCCTTATCAATATATTCAACAACTCACAGAAAGTTTTCAAAAAGATGGGCATGATCTTATACAATTAGACAAATCTTTAGAAAAACTTTCCTTTATTGAAAAAACTATTTTTGACCGTGCACTTCCTTTCATTAAGGATTTTGAAAATTCTCAAAAATGGATAGAATTTATTGAAAATCAAATTTATTGGAATTGGATACAAAAATTAGAAAAATTAAATCCTAATTTATTAGAAATCGCATCAAAAAGTTTTGAGTTTAAGTCTAATCAATGGAATGATATTTATTCTAAATTCCAAGAAATTTCTAAACAATTTGTTTATCATCAGTGGTATGAAAAATTAAAACAAACTTTTATCAATGAAAGTAAATCCTTTAAAGAAATTAGTTATCAAACGAAAAAGAAGCGTTCTTTATGGAGTTTTCGTAAAATGGTAGAAAACTATTGGAATAAAGGATTGGAAGTATTGGGGCCATGCTGGTTAGTTTCCCCTGAAGCCGCTTCGGCAATTTTCCAAATCAAACCTTATTTATTTGATTGGGTGATATTTGATGAGGCTTCTCAATGTTACGTAGAAAAAGCTATTCCTGTTATGTTTAGAGCCTCTCATACATTAATTATTGGAGATTCTAAACAGCTTCAACCTTACAATTTATATGAAGTAAAAATTGAAAATTTTGAAGAAGAAAATCAGGATGTGGAAAATGAAATTTTAACAGAAGTAGAAAGTTTGCTTTCTTTTGCTGAACATAAATTCCAAAACTATAAATTATTATGGCATTATCGTGCAGAAAATGAAGCATTAATTCAATTTAGTAATACCCATTTTTATGAAAACCAGTTACGTTTTGCTCCTTTTCCAAATCATAAACATCAATTTTTACCTCCTTTAGAATGGGTTAAATTAAATGGTATTTGGGAAAAAAATACTAACCTTGAAGAAGCGAAAAAAGTTATTGAAATTTTACAGTATCTTGTTGATAATCAAATTTTTGAAAGTATTGGTATTATTACTTTTAATTATCATCAACAACAACTTATTTTAGATTTAATAGACCAAAAATTACAATCTATTGCTAATCAGCCAGAACAATTCAAGCTTTGGAACCGTTTAATCGAAAACAATGGTATTGAAAAACTTTTTGTTAAAAATATTGAAAATGTCCAAGGTGATGAAAGGGATATAATCATTTTTTCTGTGGGTTATGCTTTCAATAAAGAAGGTAAATTTATACAACAATTTGGAACATTAAGTCAAAAAGGTGGAGAAAATCGTTTAAATGTAGCGGTTTCAAGAGCAAAAAAGAAAATATATTTTATTACAAGTATTGAACCTGAAGATATTAAATCGGATTTGTCTTCAAAAGGTGCTTCTCTTTTGAGAGAATATTTAAAATATGTTAAGAATAGTCATTTTAATAACTCTACTCCTCATGATTTGCCAAAGTCAAAATTAGCCGTAGAAATTTCAGAAAAACTTCAAGAAAATCCCAATATTCAATATTATTTCCCCCTAGATGGTATGGATTTAGCCATTATTTTACCTAATCAAAAATCTATTGCGGTTTTTTGTGAAGATGGAATCCTCAAAAATTCTTTATCTGTAAAAGAAATAGAAATCTACTTGCCTAAACTACTGAAAGATAGAGGTTGGGAAGTAAAAAAAGTTTTTGGGAAACAATGGCTTTTAGATAAAGAAAGAGTATTAGAAAATTTAGGAATTTTGTAAAATGGATATGAGCAGGCAAAGCCCACTTCGGCAAGCTCAGTGTAAACGTAACAGCCCGACCAGAATGTAGACCATAGGGGAACCCCGAGTAAATCTGTTTATTTTATTAGCTAATGAAAAGCATTTTTAAGGATTGTTTCAGTAAGCCACCCATAGTTTTGTATTTCAGAAATTTAGGTTCATTGTAATATTTATAAAGACCTTCTTTTAATTCTTCAACATTTTCTTTGGGAGCAATTTCTTCAAGAATCATCATGTCCATAAAATCTTTAATTTGGTAACGTTGAGAACGAACTCTGTAACGCATCACGGCACGTTCTTCTTTTTGGTACTGTTTTACAGTTTCTGGGGTCATTCCTTTGATTCCTAAGTAAATGATGGGATTGTTTTCTTTAAAATACTGTGGCATGTAAACTCTTATGTTTCCTTCATAGCATTGTTGGTCAAAATCAATGGAACGCATACGGTAATGGGTTTCATCAAAATCTGGGGTGAGTTCAATCACAAAGTTATTACAGTGCATATCACCGAGTAATCTAACAAAACATCTTTCGTTAAATTTAACAAATTCTTTTGCTAATCGAATCTCATCTAAATAACTATTGTTAGGATTTATAAATTGTTTAATAAAAAGTTCACCGGGTATTCCGGGAATATGTTCTTCTATTAAAGTTTCGTTGAAAACTACATAATTAATACGATTAGGAGAAAGTAAATGCTCTAATTCTAAACCTAAAATTCGGGATTCATCGGCTTGTTTGATATAAAAATAATCATAATTTTCATTAAAACGGTTAACAATTTTTACGCGAAAGGGTAGGGTATTACCATATTCACAAATATCTATACGTTCAATAAAGAGATGCCTCATTAATTGTTCGTCTCCATTAGCTTTTAAAATCGCATAAATTTTTCTAAGATTTTCGTAAATTTCATTTCTTTCATTTTCAGGAAAAATTACGGTAGACCAAAGGGTATCATTTCCTTTTTTGTCATATAGAGAAATAGAAGTTTCATAGCGGAGTAAGTCAGAGTATTTAATGGGCAAACGCATACCACGCCCATAATGTTTAAGGTATTTTAGAAGGTTGTCAGAAACTGGATAAACTTTTTTCTTTTTTTTGATTAAAGGCATGTGAATTTGTTGAATTCAGGATAAGATTCCAGCGATGGTGGCAGACATATAAGAAGCTAAGGTACCACAAATCATAGCTTTAAAGCCTAAAGATGCTAAATCGGCTCTTCTTGAAGGAGCAATTTCTCCAATACCACCTACTTGTATGGCAATTGAACTAAAATTTGCAAAGCCGCATAATGCAAAACTCACAATTACTAAGGATTTTGGGTCTAAGGTTTTCATAATAGGAATTAATTCTGAATATGCTACAAATTCATTGATTACCATTTTTTTACCCATTAAACTTCCTACAACTTGGATATCTTGTGATGGCACTCCCATAATGTAAGCAAAGCCAGAAAATAAAGTACCTAATAAGACGGATAAATTAAGCGTGAAACCCATTGAATTTCCAATAAAACTTAATCCTGCGTCTATCATAGCGATTAAAGCGATAAATCCTAATAGCATAGCAATTACATTCAGAGAAATTTTTAGTCCGTCAGAAGCGCCATGAGAAATAGCGTCCATCAAATTAGCATGATTTTTTTCAATTTCTAAAGATACAGAGCCTTTGGTTTGAGATTCTTCGGTTTCTGGATAAACAATTTTAGAGATGACTAATGCTCCTGGTGCTGCCATTAAACTTGCAGCTAATAAATATTGAGCTGGAACACCCATACTAATATAAACCGCCATTACTCCGCCAGCAATACAAGCCATACTACCCGACATAGAAGCTAAAAGTTCTGATTTTGTCATTCCTTTTACATAGGGTTTAATCATTATTTGAGCTTCTACTTGCCCAACAAAAACACTTCCTACGTTAGATAATGCCTCACTACCACTTGCACCCATCAATTTATTTACAATCCATGCAAAAAATGAAACTACTCTTTGCATAATTCCTAAATGATAGGCTATATTTACCAAAACTGCTACGAAAATTATCGTAGGTATAATTTTAAAAAAGAAAATAAATGCGTTGGAAGGTCCTAATGTTTGGCTTAGTACTTCTTTGTTTACCAAAACTCCAAATACAAATTGTGCTCCTTGATCAGAAAAATCTAAAATCTTACTAATAAATTGAGCTATCCAACTAAATAAAGATTTACCAATTTCGGTTTTGAGAATAAACAATGCCATTCCAATTTGTAGTAATAATCCAACACCTACTAACCTATAGTTTATGGCTTTTCTATTATTAGACATTAAAAAAGCTAAACCTATAAAAACAATAAGACCAATTATACCAAAGAATCTATCCATTTAATTTGATGAAATGTTATTTTGAATGAATTTCTCTTGAGGTGTTATTTTTTTCAATCTCATTTTTATCACCTTTAAAATACAAAATTAATGAAAATTTCATAAATAACTACATTTTAGCTAATTTCTAATTTTTTTTAAATTCTGAATAAATGAATTTGGGCAAATACAGTAAAATCCATAGGAATTAAAAATAAATCTACTGACTTAATTATAAAAAAGTTATCCACATTTTTTTACCTACGTTTTTTTTCATAAGAAATTGCATATAAAATAGCATAATTTTTTTTTTTCATAAATTGTTATTTTTGAAAATATTTAAAGGTTACATGGGTGTAATAAAAAAAATAATTAATTTTAAATAGAAAACCTTGATATATAAAATAATCATGTATATTTGCGGATGAAATAATTCACAATTATGGATAAATATCTAATTAAGTATTCAATGAAGCAAAAAGTATTACTTGCTTTGGTTTTATGGGCGCCCTTTTTAGGATATGCCCAGATTAATTTACCCGACCCTGATAGGGTTGCAGAAAAACTACGCATTGTGGATTCGCTGAATGCACTTCCTCCTAAACCCATGAACTACTCTACATTTGCTACTAGCCCGAATTCAGATTGCGCAAATGCTATTCCTGTTTGTCAACAAACTTAC
>CALLMJ010000043.1 GCA_938006875.1 uncultured Bacteroidia bacterium | reverse complement strand
TCATTAACGGTAAAAACTTGTCGGTTTTTTTCGAAAATATAAACTTTGAAAGAAAAACATACGCATAACACGGGTTTTGCGTCAGGCGGGGTGAAGTGCTTATTTGAGCATTTGTGCTTTCTAATCCCCACCTTCGCCAATATTTTCCGTTAGTGGCAAGCAGTTGCGTAAAATCTTCTATAAGAGCAGTATTGTCGTACTGTGTCATAATTTTGCATTATTTTAGTAGGTTTGACGCTACAAATGTATAAAATTCAAAATAATTTTGTAATATTGCGCCAAGAGAAATGTTAGGCGACATATTTTTGAAAAATTTGTTATTAAAATGTTTTTGGTGGGCTTTAAGAAAAAAGGAATTTGATTTTTTTAATTTTTAAAGAGGGGAGTATAAGGTGTTTTCTCCGCTATCGCTACGAAAACGATTTATTATAAATTGAATAATTAAGAGAAATACTTATATAATAGAAATAATTTTAACTATTAAATGGCGGTCAATATAGATTACAAAAGTATCAAACAATATTTAGACAAGCAGAAGATCAAGGTTGTTGAAACCTATGATTTTGAGAACAAAAAAGTAGAATACTCTGAAAAGATCAAAGGTTGGAAGATTGATAAATTTAGAGGCGATGAAGAAATCGTTAGAGCTTTTATTCTTGCTAAACTTGTGAATGAACTTGGATATAAACCTGAAAATATTGAGCTTGAAAAACAATATGATATTGGAAGACCAAAAGTAAACAAGCCGAGAATTGATATTATTGTCAGAGATGATAAGGGAGATGCTTTTCTTTATATTGAATTAAAAAGTCCGCAAGATTATGAAAAAGACAAAGAAGAAGTAATCGAAAAGCAACTTTTCAATCTTGCTTCACAGGAAAGAGGACAGGGCAAAAATGTAAGATACCTTGTCCTTTACACTATTGAGTTAACTGAAAACGAAATTAAAGACAAATGCATTTTGATTGATTATGAAAAATTTACTTCTTTTGACTCTTGGAAACAAGTTAGAGATTTTGCTGACAAATTACCAGCTCATTATGAAAAAGCTATTAAAGAACCCTATATTAAAGGTGGTAAAAAAGATTTAGAAACAAGTTTTACTCATGAGCAATTAGACGGACTTAGAAAAAATTTACACAATGTGCTTTGGGGTGGTGGTGGAACAGATGATAATGATGTTTTTTCTTCTTTGGTAAATATAATCTTAGCTAAAATTCAAGATGAATCTGAGAAAGAAGATGGTCAAAAATATGATTTTCAAATTTTTTCATTCAAAGATGGAGAAAGTTTTGAATCTAACGAACAACTTTTTGAAAGAATAAACGATCTTTACAGAAGAGCCTTAAAACAAAGATTAAACATTCTTGATGAGGCAAAACTTAAAAAGTCTTTTGTTATAGACGAAAACAAGTTTTCACTTAACAAGCTAAAATATACAGTTGCAGAACTTGAAAGATTTAGCTTTGTAGATGGGAAGAATAGTTTTAACGGAAAAGATATTTTAGGAGACTTTTTTGAAGGAATTATAAGAGAAGGATTTAAACAAACCAAAGGGCAATTTTTTACTCATATCAATGTTGTGAAATTTCTGCTTTGGGGTTTGCAGCTTGATAAATTAGCCATTAATAGAGTAAACAAAGATTTAGAAATCCCCTATTTGATTGATCCGAGCGCTGGTAGCGGAACTTTTCTTATCGAGTATATGAAATTTATCACTGAAAACCTGAAAAGAAGGTTTAAAAATAAATTGAGTAAAAAAAGAGATGTAGAAGACAAATTTCATCAATGGTTTATGCCAGACCATAGAGAAAATAAATGGGCTCGTGAATATATTTATGGAACTGAAATTAATTTCAATCTTGGAACTGCCACAAAAGTAAATATGATTTTGCACGGAGATGGATCAACCAATATTTTTGTTAAAGACGGACTTTTGCCTTTCAAATTTTATGACAAAGAAACAGCCCCAAACTTTCTAAAACAATACGAACAAGACGATGTTTATTTTGGTAAAGAGGTGAACGGGCAATTTGATTGCATCATTACTAATCCGCCTTTCAGTGTTGATTTAGATAATGATACAAAAAAGAACATCAAAAATGAATTTATTTTTGGCGACAAAAAGAATTCTGAGAACTTATTTATAGAAAGATGGTATCAGCTTCTTAAACCAAATGGGCGTCTAGGAGCTGTTTTGCCTGAAAGTGTTTTTGACACAACAGAAAACAAATATATTAGATTGTTTATTTATAAATATTTTAAAGTGAAAGCAGTTGTTTCTTTGCCACAGCTTACTTTTGAACCATACACAAGTACAAAGACAAGCCTGCTTTTTGCTCAAAAGAAAACCAAAGAAGAAATTAAAAAATGGAATGAGCTATGGGGCAAATACTCAATTGAATGGAATAATCTTAAAACCAGATGTGAAAACTTAATAGCAATTTATCTTGATGGAAAAGACCGTAAAAAACTACCCTCTATAAAAGAATTAACCGAAAAAGAAGAAAAAGATATTTTGGCAAGAATGCTTAAAGATTATATAGAAGAAGAAGACCAAAATCTATCACCTATTGAAATTATAGAAAAATACAAGGATGAATTACAAGAACTTTGTAAGTATGATAATGATACAAGGGAGGTTTTTGGTTTTGTGAATACATGGTGGGTTTTTGGTGAAGTTGCTAAGGAACTAAACTATAAAATCTTTATGGCAGAAGTAGAAAATATCGGCTACAAAAGAACAAAAAGAGGCGAAAAACCAATGCCAAATGAACTTTATAGAGAAGGTGAAATAATTTATCCCGATGGAAGCAAACACTTTG
>CALLMJ010000042.1 GCA_938006875.1 uncultured Bacteroidia bacterium | reverse complement strand
CGTTATGATCCGGACAATGACTCTTGGTCTGCAATGCCCTGCACCGCACCATTTTCTAGTAATTCTGTTGATTTAAATTATGCTGTTGCTCTAAATGGTAAAGCCTATTTTATTGATTTAAATAATGGAAATACTTACGAATGGACACCATAATTTGCGAGTTTTCCTCAATAGAGATTTAGAACAGAATTTTCGTTTAGGCTATAACTAAATGTTTTTAAATTTATTATGTAAGAGATATCGACATTTTGAAACCTATTTATAAAGGTTTATAGTTTGATTTATCTAAATGTTGATAATTTATTTTCTGATGTTTAGTCAGGATTATTTTAAGGATTGGTCATTGAGTAGGCGTAGCCGTACCTGTGGTCATTGAGTAGGCGTAGCCGTACCTGTGGTCATTGAGTAGGCGAAGCCGTACCGAAATGACCATTTTGCGTGGAAAAGCGGTTGTTTCGGTATGTTCGCTTCTCTCACTACTCAACAACCGAATATATACATAATGTTTTAAATTAACTTATTAATCGCTAACAATTAACTAGTAAACCATTTTTAATGAATTGTTCATAAACTCTAATACTTTTTTCAAAATTATATATGTGAAGATTAGAAAAAAAACAAGATTTTTGTATATTTTAAAATTGATTATTCATTCAAAAAAACAATCATAAACTTTTCTTTATTTTCGACATGCTCAATAACTTAGTTCTACTATGCTTGCTCATTATGAAGAGTAATTCACCCAAAAATTTTAAACTAATACAACAAAATCATCTTAATTTTGTGAAAAAAATATTTTAAAACTTCGTTTCTAGTTTAAAGAATTAAACTAATTTTGCGAAACCTTTTGAAAGTCAATTGAAAATTAAAATTTCTATTTGGGGGTCTGGTACAGGAAGTAATGCAGAAGCAATCTTGCAATACTTTGCTAATCATTCTTTGATTTCAATTGTCAGTATTTGTTCCGATAAACAAGATTCTAAAATATTAACCCTTTCGCAGAAATATCAAAATTTTTACCCTGAAATTCAGTCCATTTTTTTAGATAAAAATTTACGTAGCCAACCCAAAAAAATTTTAGAAATTCTTCATAATCAAGAAGTTGATTATATCATTTTAGCTGGATACTTAAAACTCATTCCTAAAGAATTAATAGAACATTTTCCCCGAAGAATTTTAAATATACACCCTTCTTTATTACCTAAATTTGGTGGAAAAGGAATGTATGGAATTCATATTCATGAAGCAGTAATTCAAACCCAAGAAAAAGAATCCGGTTTAACCATTCATTTGGTTAATGAAGAATACGATAAAGGTGAAATTTTATTTCAAAAATCTTTACCAGTCCAAACTTATGAACCTCATGAGCTTCAAAAAGCAATTCTTCAATTAGAACATTTCTATTACCCGAAAGTTATTGAAAATTATATACTCAAAAATTATTCAACGAATAAAATGAAAAGTGTAGATATAAAAAAAGCATTCATTTCAGTTTATGATAAAACAGGTTTAGATGCTATTATTCATGAATTAAAATCTAGAAAAGTAGAATTATATGCTTCTGGTGGCACCGCAGATTTTATTAAGTCTCTGGGATACAATTGTATAGATATATCGGAAGTAACTCAATATCCTTCTATACTTGGAGGCAGAGTAAAAACCTTACACCCAAAAGTATTTGGCGCTATTTTAGCTAAACGTGAAGATGCTTCTCATATCCAAGACCTTCAAAATCATCAAATTGATACTTTTGATTTGGTAATTGTAGATTTGTATCCCTTTGAAAAAGGACTTAAAGACGGCTTACCCTTTGAAAAAATGATTGAACTCATTGATATTGGAGGAGTTTCTTTAATTCGTGCTGCTGCTAAAAACTTTTTAGAGGTTGTAGTTGTGCCTTCGGTTCAGCATTATGATACTTTTTTAAGCCATTATAAAAATGAAGGATTTGTGAGTTATGAAATGCGTAAAAAATTATCCATAGCGGCTTTTCAAGTTACTTATCAATATGATATGTTGATTAGCAATTATTTAACAGGAGAAAATACTTTACGTTATGGTGAAAATCCGCACCAAAAAGCCCAGTTTCTGGGAAATTATGAAAGTATATTTACCAAAATCAATGGAAAAGAATTGTCATACAATAATTTTTTGGATATTGATTCTGCATTAAGAATTATTGCTGATTTTCCGAAAATAACTTGTGCTATTATAAAACATACCAATCCTTGTGGAATTGCAACCCGTTCTAAAGTTTTAGAAGCATGGAAAACAGCTCTATCTAGTGACCCTACTTCTGCTTTTGGAGGAATTATCATTTTTAATGAAGAACTCGATGCTGAAACAGCTAAAGCTATTCATGAAATCTTTTTTGAAGTATTAATAGCACCAAATTATTCAGAAGAAGCTCAGTCTATTTTAACTCAAAACGCTAAAAGAATCCTATTAAAATGGAATAATTTACAACTCCCTGAAAGAATGGTTAGAACTTGCGTAAATGGCTTGTTAGTTCAAGAAATAGATAATATTGCTTTCCAAACTCAATATGAGTATGTTACCAATGAAAAACCCTCCCAAGAAGAAATTAAAGATTTACAATTTGCAGAAACTTGTGTCAAACATTTAAAATCTAATGCAATCGCTATTGTAAAAGATAATCAATTGATTGGAAGTGGAATGGGGCAAACATCAAGAATTGATGCCTTAAAACAAGCTATTCAAAAGTGTAAAGAAAGAGGATTTGATACGCAAAATGCAGTATTAGCATCAGATGCTTTTTTTCCATTTAATGATGCAGTACAAGTATGTTATGAAAATGGTATAAAGACGATACTCCAGCCGGGAGGTTCTATTCGAGATAAAGATTCTATTCAATATTGCAACGAAAAACAAATGAAAATGGTATTTACAGGCATAAGACACTTTAAACATTAAAAATCAGAAAAAATGGGTTTATTTGATATATTTACAAGTGAAATAGCAATAGATTTAGGGACAGCCAATACACTCATTATGTACAATGATGAGATTGTCATTAATGAGCCTTCTATTGTTGCATTAGATAGAAAAACAGGAAAAGTTATAGCCGTTGGTACACAAGCATTATTAATGCACGAGCGTACCCATGAAAATATAAAAACCATTCGTCCACTAAGAGACGGAGTAATTGCAGATTTTACTGTTGCGGAGCACATGATACGCGAGTTAATCAAATTGTTACCTAGAAAAAGTAAATTGATAACTCCAAGTTATAAAATGGTAATTTGTATTCCATCAGGAATTACAGAAGTAGAAAAAAGAGCAGTTAAAGATTCCGCAGAACATGCAGGCGCAAAAGAAGTGTATTTAATTCACGAACCTATGGCAGCAGCTATCGGTATCGGTATTGATGTAGACCAACCCGTAGGAAACATGATTGTAGACATAGGTGGAGGTACAACAGAAATTGCGGTTATTGCTTTAGCTGGTATTGTTTGTGATCAATCTATAAGATTTGCTGGAGACGTATTAAATATGGATATTTTAGATTATATGCGTCGGCAACATAACTTAACCATAGGAGAAAGAACTGCTGAACAAATCAAAATTAATGTAGGCGCTGCTCTTCCTGAGTTAGATAATCCTCCTCCTTCCATGGAAGTAAAAGGAAAAGATTTAATGAGTGGTATTCCTAAAACTATAACGATTTCCTATAAAGAAATTGCTCACGCTTTAAATAAATCCATTATCAAAATAGAAGAAGCCGTTTTAAGGGCTTTAGAATTAACCCCCCCAGAACTTTCTGCTGATATTTACGAAAGAGGTATTTACTTAACTGGTGGCGGTGCATTATTAAGAGGTCTGGATAAACGTCTTTCTGAAAAAACCAAACTTCCTGTCCATGTTGCTAAAGACCCTTTGGAGGCTGTTGTTCGTGGTACAGGGATTGCCCTCAAAAATATTGAAAAATTTAAGTTTTTGATGACTTAATCCTTATTTATGGAAAGGCTTCTTGAGCTTTTTATCAAGTATAACAACTTTTTATTTTTTATTTTTTTGCAATGGATTTCCTTATTTCTGGTTTTCCGTTTTAATGATTTTCATAAAGAAGTTTATGGTTCTTATATGCTTTCTATTGCGGGTTTTTTTCAAGAAAAAAATCATTCAATACGTTCTTATTTCCTTTTAGCAGATGAAAATGAAAAACTTTTAAACGAAAATATTAAGCTAAAGCAAGAACTCATTTATACTCAACAAGCCTTAAATGCAGCTAGATATAGAATACCTTATTCTAGGAAGTTTAATATTTTACCTGATAGCCTTTTTCCAGTAAGTGTTTATAGTTTTATTCCTAGCAAAATTGTTCAAAACTCTATTTATGACCCTTACAATTATTTTATCATCAATAAAGGAACAAAAGATGGGGTTTATAATGAAATGGGTGTAGTTAGTTCTGATGGAGTTGTTGGAATCATCGTAGAAACTTCTGAAAATTATTCTGTAGGAATGAGTTTATTAAATAAACATTTTCGTTTATCCACCAAAATAAAATCTACAAACATTCATGGAACCGTTCATTGGAGAGGTAATAACCCTAAAATTGTTTATTTAGAGTATATCCCTTTGCACATCCCTATTCAAGTTGGGGATTCTGTAATGACAAGTTCTTACAGTAACTATTTCCCAGAAGGTTATCATATTGGTAAAATTATTGATGTTAAGGACCCCAAAGATGGGCAAGGCTTTCATGAAATTTTAGTACTCCTAAGTACAGACTTCTATAAATTAGAAAACATTTATTTAGTCAAAAACAAACATCAATCAGAATTGAAAACACTCAATCAAAAAATTATTCAATTTAAGTAAATGTCTTTACGATTAATTACTTCTCTTGTTGTAATCCTATTCTTACAACTATTTTTTTTCAATGCAATCAGTTTATATGATACTGCATTTGCTTTTGTTTTTGTCATGATTTTACTTTTATTACCTTTAGATTGGGACTACAAAGTCTTAATTACTGTTGCATTTTCTATTGGAATTTTAGTGGATATAAGCATTTTAAAGTTAGGTATTCATGCTTCTAGCTCTATTTTAATTGTTACCCTAAGAGGCTTTTGGATAGATATTATCACCCCCCAAATCAACCCTAATGAAAAATTAAACTTTAAACCCCATGCACAAAGTCTATCTTGGATTATTTCCTATTTTACTCCATTAATTTTTGTTTATTCTCTTATTTATCATTTATTATCAGATTTGCATTTTACACTGAATACATTTTGGAAATTTTTTGCTACTGGTTTTTATTCTACTTTGCTAATTATTCTAATCTATTCATTGTTTATCAAAACGTCAGATAAAAGATAATCCTCCAATTTATTTTAAAATTTACAAAAAAATTTGACAATTCTAATTTAGAACCTAATTTTACGCAAATTTTATCATTTATGAAGTACTTAAACTTATTTATCTTGTTTATCCTATTCATAGGATTTGGGAATGTACAAGCAGTTAGTTTGCCTTCTCATGGAATGAACGCAGAAGTAGAGAATTTAGGTATTACCCCCGTTCAAACTTCAAAAAAAGATTCTCAGAATAAAAAATCAAAAGTTGAAAGAATAAATAAAATTAAAAACTTTTTTCAATTTAAGAAACTCAAAAAAGCCTTAAAACCAGCACCAGAATTCAAATTACTAGACATTTTATTGATATTGCTCATAGTAATACTACTTCTTTTTGTATTATTGTTATTAGATGGTTTAACCAGAGGTTTACTAGGAACTTTATTGTTTATTGCTTTAGTAGTTATTTTAGTTCTTTGGTTAATGGGTAAAATATAATTTCTTATGCAAACGGAAACCAAAGTTCGTGTCAGATATGCAGAAACTGACCAAATGGGTTACGTTTATTATGGGAATTATGCAATTTACTTAGAAGTAGCTCGTACAGAGTGGGTTCGCCAATTAGGAATAAGTTATAAAGAAATGGAAGAAGACTGGGGCATCATGCTACCAGTCTATTCTTTAAATATTCAATATAAATATCCTGCAAAATATGATGATGAATTAACAATTCAAACTCTTGTTTCTGAACCTAAAGGTGCAAAATTAGAATTTCAACATAAAATTTATAATCAAAACCATCAACTAATCATAGAAGCAACGGTGGTTTTAGTGTTTGTTCAAAAAATAAATATGAAACCTTGTAAACCTCCTCAAAAATTTTTAGAATTGTACTATGCTTTCATTCATTGAAAATACACATTTCGGAAAGTGGCTTAAAGAAACTGATATTCCCGGTTTTAAAGGAGTTCCTTTATATTTTGTAGTGAGTGAATTTTTTAAAAACTTAATGAACCCTATTTTTTCTTTGCGCGCAAAAGCAATGGCTTACAATTTCTTTTTTTCCTTATTTCCTGCATTTTTATGTTTCTTTTCTTTACTTCCATTTATTCCATGGGCAGATTTTAAATTGACCATGATTTTTTTGTTAGAATCATTTTTACCCAAACAAAGTTTAGAATTAGTAGATGCAATTATATCTAATCAATTAGAAAAATCAGGTTGGGGAATTTTATCTTTAAGTTTAATATTAACTTTGTTTAGTGCAACCAACGGAATCATAACCATTTTAGATTCTTTCAGAAGATACGACGTTCAAACGAAAAAAAAGTATAATATTCTAACTAAACGTTTAAAAGCAATCGGTATGTTTTTTATGTTGTTCATGATTTTGTGTTTTTATGTGATTATAAGAGCTTACGGAGATGAAATATTAAATAGTTGGTTAGTATCAGGACTTTTCAATACAGAAAATATTCAACCTCTTGAAAATGTATTTCATTTTTTATTGAATTTTATTTTTTTAGTGGGTAGCATTGCATTAATATTTTATGTTGCACCCCTTGAACATAAATTTCAGTTTTTTTCTCCGGGTTCAATTGTTACAGCCGTTTTGATGTCTATTGCTAACATCATTTTACGAATATTTTTTCAGTCATTTAATGATTTAGGAATGGTTTACGGTTCTGCAGCAGCTGCCATTGTTTTGATGTGGTGGTTTTATTGGATTTCTATTATTTTATTGTTAGGCTATGAACTCAACAATAGCATTGAAGAAACCATAAAAAAACAACAAATAGCAAAAGAAGGAATTAACTGATACTCTTGGGTGTACCATAGTTTTATTCGGGTTAGTTTTGTTATGTATCGGTATCTTGATAAAAAAATTACTATCAGTTTAAAAAAACTTTTTATTCACAATAACAAATCACAAAATTAT
This sequence comes from uncultured Bacteroidia bacterium, assembly GCA_938006875.1. Lineage (GTDB taxonomy): Bacteria > Bacteroidota > Bacteroidia > J057 > CALLMJ01 > CALLMJ01. The sequence goes on along the minus strand of CALLMJ010000042.1, from coordinate 14,736 downwards.
GCTTGTATTTCGAAAATATACGTATTTTTGCGGTAAAATAACCACTCATGTTTGAAAAACTTAAACCCTTTTTACAAAAAGAAATTCAAAACATTAAAGACGCTGGTTTATATAAAACAGAGCGAATTATCACTTCACCACAAAGTGTTGAAATTACTTTAGAAGATGGTAGTAAAGTTTTAAACTTTTGTGCTAATAACTATTTAGGATTATCCTCTCACCCTGCTGTGATTGAAGCTGCAAAAAAAGCTATTGACTCTCATGGTTTTGGTTTATCTTCTGTGCGTTTTATTTGTGGTACTCAAGATATTCATAAAATATTAGAAAAAAAAATAAGTGATTTTTTACAAACTGAAGACACCATTCTTTATGCAGCTGCATTTGATGCAAACGGAGGAGTCTTTGAGCCTTTATTAAACGAAAATGATAGCATTGTTTCTGATGAACTCAATCATGCTTCAATTATTGATGGAGTAAGGTTATGTAAAGCCAAAAGATTCCGTTATAAGCATAATGATATGGCTGATTTAGAAAATTGTTTAAAACAAACCAATCCTGATGGTCAAATAATTATAGCTACTGACGGTTCTTTTTCTATGGATGGTACCATAGCTCAATTAGATAAAATTTGTGATTTAGCTGATAAATATCAAGCTTTAGTAATGGTAGATGAATGCCACAGTACAGGTTTTTTAGGCAAAACTGGAAGAGGAGCCATAGAATTAAAAAATGTTTTGGGGAGAGTAGATATTATTACAGGAACATTAGGAAAAGCATTAGGTGGTGCATCAGGAGGTTTTACTTCCGGGAGAAAAGAAATTATTGAAATCCTTAGGCAACGTTCAAGACCTTATCTTTTTTCTAATACTTTAGCTCCTGCAATTGTTGGTGCGAGTATTGCGGTATTTGATTTACTTTCTTCTACCACTGAGTTACGCGATAAGTTAGAATGGAATACAAAATATTTTAGAGAGGGTATTTCTAAAATTGGTTTAGATGTAAAACCCGGTGAACATCCTATTGTTCCTATCATGTTATATGATGCAAAACTTTCTCAAGATTTTGCAAATGAATTATTGAATGAAGGTGTCTATGTTATAGGATTTTACTACCCTGTTGTTGCAAAAGGAAATGCTAGAATTAGAGTTCAAATTTCTGCGGCTCATGAAAAGCATCATTTAGACAAAGCCATTCAGGCATTTGAAAAAATTGGTAAAAAATTAGGTGTTATCAAATAATAACAATAAAAAAAACGATTTAACTATGGCAAAATTGAATATACCCAAAAATTATTTAGACTTAACCTTAGATGAACTCATGAATAAGATATTAGAAAGTCACCATCTAACCATTTTAGAATCATTTAAGGTTAATAAACCAGACGATTATGAAAAAGTGATTCGCCAAATTAATGAAATTCTTGATGAAGACCATCAATTAGAGTTTTTAAATGCCTCTGAAGATGAAGATGATGAAAATAAATGGTTAATTGAGATTGGTATTGAAGAAACTACCTTAGAATTCCCAATCCAACAAGAAGAAGATAAGATTGATGATAGAGGTTTAGTGAATGGTATTAATAAGTTTTTTCAAAAATTAAAAGTTAATTTTCGTTTATTTTCTTATTGGGATTCTGAATGGGATAGTCATTCTATTGGTTTTGGTATTATCAACAAAAAATCCATCAAAGAATTTAATGATTTAATGCAAAACCGTAAAGAAAATGACTGGTTTGAACTTTTTTATATTAGTGAATAACTTTACAACTATTTTTCAAAAGAATTTGTTCATTCAACAATTTAATAATAAAAATATATGGCAGTATTAGTAGGAAAAAAAGCTCCTGATTTCAAGGCAGCAGCAGTTGTAAACAACGAAATCGTTGAAGATTTTACTTTGAACCAATTTATTGGCAAAAAGTATGTTGTTTTATTCTTTTATCCATTGGATTTTACTTTCGTTTGTCCAACGGAAATATTAGCATTTCAAGAGAAATTAGCAGAATTTGAAAAAGCTAATTGCCAAGTAATTGGTGTATCTATTGATTCTAAATTTTCTCATTATGCTTGGTTAAATACTCCTAAAAATCAAGGAGGTATTCAGGGTGTTACTTATCCATTAGTGGCAGATTTAGACAAAACTATTTCCTTGAATTATGATGTATTAGCTGGAGATTATGCTTATGACGTTGATGATGAAGGTAATGAAAAAAGAACTTTTATTGGTAACCCTGTTGCTTATAGAGGTACTTTCTTAATTGACCTTCAAGGTGTTGTTAGACACCAAGTAATCAATGATTTACCTTTAGGTAGAAATATTGACGAAGCTTTAAGAGTTCTTCACGCTCTTCAACATGTTGAAAAATTTGGGGAAGTTTGCCCTGCAAATTGGGAGGAAGGCAAAGATGCAATGAAAGCCACAAAAGAGGGTGTTGCTGAATATTTATCTAAACACTAATTTTTTTAAAGCTCATTAATTCCAATAGTAGCAAGTATATTTGCTACTATTTTTTCTTTTGAATTAGTTTGAACAAAAAAGCATAGATTTTATTTAGAAACCAGAGTAATCAATGGAACAATCACTTCCTCCAAGCTAATTCCTCCATGTTGAAAAGTATCTTTATACAAATTTACGTAATAATTGTAATTATTTGGATAACAAAAATATCCGTCTTCCATAGCAAAAGCATAAGTGGAACTTACGTTGGTTTTAGGAAGTTGGGCTTCTTCTGGTTTGTTAATAGAAAATATAATTCTATTTTTATCAAAATTGAGGTTTTTACCTTGTTTATACCTTAAATTGGTGGTAGTTGAACGGTCTCCAATAATTTTTAAAGGTTTTTTTACACTCACCATTCCATGATCTGATGTAATAATAACTTTGGCTTTTAAATCTTTGATTTTCTTTAAAATGGATAAAAACCAGGAATGTTCTAACCAAGCTTTTGATACGGAACGCAATGCCGATTCATTGGGAGTAAGTTCTTTGATTAAGTTTACTTCTGTTTTTGCATGAACTAATAAATCCAAAAAATTAAATACAATCGCATTAAAAGGGTTGTTTTTTAGGGTATAAAATTTTTCATCTAAATCTTTTCCTTCTTCATTAGAAATCACTTTGTTATACGTAAATTTTACATTCAATTTATTTTTAACAATCAATTCGGTCATAAACATTTCTTCATTGAGATTTTTACCGCCTTCATCATCATCATCTAACCAAAGTTTGGGGTATTTTTTAGCAATATCCATAGGAAAAAGACCTGAAAAAATTGCATTTCTTGCGTATTGAGTTGCAGTAGGTATAATAGAAAAATAAGCGTCTTCAGATTCTACATTGAAATATTGATTAATTATAGGTTCAAAAACTTTCCATTGGTCAAAACGCATACAATCAATGAGTATAAAAAAAACTTGTTCACCATTTTTTAAATGAGGAAAGACATAACTTTCTAAAATATCAGGAGACATCATGGGTCTATTGTTTTTAAGAGCATTTACCCATTTAATATAATTTTTAGTATAATATTTACAAAAATACTGATTGGCTTCTGTTTTTTGGTTATTAAAGACCTCCATCATACTTTTATCTTGCGATTGTTCAAGTTCTAAATCCCAATATATCAATTTTTTATATACATCAATCCAACTTTGGGAAGACATATCTTCATAAATAGCCATACCAATATTTCTAAAATCCAAAAGGTAATCTTTGTTGGTTTTGGAAGAAACTAAACTTTTACCTTCTAATAGTTTTTTACAAGATAATAAAATTTGGTTAGGATTTACGGGTTTTATAAGATAATCAGCTATTTTAGAACCAATAGCATCTTCCATGATATGTTCTTCTTCACTTTTAGTAATCATTACAACGGGGGTATGCGGAGTCATTTGTTTAATTTGTGATAGGGTTTCTAAACCTCCTAATCCGGGCATATTTTCATCTAAAAATATCAAATCATAAAGATTTTCTTTTACTCTTTCAATAGCTTCATGCCCATTAGTAACCGTAGTAATTTCATAACCTTTTTGAGTTAAAAATAAAACATGAGGTTTTAGCAAATCCATTTCATCATCTGCCCAAAGAATTTTTCCATTCATAATCTTTAAACGAAATTTAGAGTAAATTTATTTTCAAATCTTTTAATTATTTCATGCAAATTTACAAACATATTTTAAAAAAACTTATTTTTGTGCTATGTATTTTTATAATGTTACTGTAAATCTTGATAATGATATAGTAAACGATTGGTTAGAATGGATGCAGTCTAAGCATATTCCTGATGTTTTAGCAACAGGGCATTTTCATTCTTATAAAATTGCAAAACTTTTAGAGCCCGATTCGGAAGCTAACACCACAACTTTTATGGTTCAATATGAACTTAAATCCTTAGAAAATTTGCAAATTTATCGTGATACTGTTATGCCTCAACTTCAAAAGGAGCATAATGATCGTTATGGAAAAAAATTTGTTGCCTTTCGTTCTGTAATTCAAATCCTTTAAATTTTTAATTATGGAATTCTTTATTTTAATTTTCTTTTTTGTTTCAGCTATTTTTATTTTCTATTTCATTATAAAAGTTATTACTTCTATAATGATATCATCAAAAAACCAGCTTAATAATCAAAATTTTGAAAATAAACCATTTTTTTTTAATGAAGATTTGAATAATGGTATTTATCAACTACTTAAAGACCTTAAGCTAGATAATCCCAGTCAAAACCCTCAAAATCAAGTTTCTAATGCAGTTCATACTATTAATCCCCATACAAAAAATATAGATGCTGAAGCATTAGAAAGGACAAAGTTAAAAGAAGAAGCTATTAAAAATAAAAAAATTAAAAATATTGATGCCGAAGCTTTAGAACGTTGGAAAAAAAAGAAAGAACAATTAAATAATCATACCCACAGAAATATTGAAAAAGAGGCTTTAGAAAATGCTAAAGTAAAAAAAGATAGAAAAAAAATTAAAATTCAACAAATCAAACCTTTGGAGAAATTGGTAAAAAAAAACCAAAAAACTTCATCAATCCAAATGTTATATCCATCTAAAAGCGACTTAAAAAAAGCATTTTTATTACAGGAAATTTTAAATAAGCCTGAATTTTAATAAGTTAGAATGGAAAAAAACTGGTTAGAAAGGACAGAACTTCTGATAAAAAAAAGAGGTTTAGAAAAATTATCAAAATCCCATGTTTTAGTGATTGGAATGGGTGGAGTTGGCTCCTATGCAGCAGAATTTATTGCAAGAGCAGGTATTGGCAAAATGACCATCATTGATGGAGATGTGGTAGATACTACCAATAGAAATCGTCAATTACATGCTTTATCTTCAACAGTGGGTCTATCCAAAGTAGAATTAATGGCAAAAAGAATTCAAGATATAAATCCTGATATTCAATTAATTGTGATTAACGAATTTATTAATCCCGACCGTGCTTTAGAAATTTTAGAAAATCATTATGATTATGTAGTAGAATGTATTGATAGCCTAACCCCCAAATTATACATAATCCAAAAGGCTTTAGAAAATGGATTAAAAATTATAAGTAGCATGGGTGCTGGTGGAAAAATAGATGCTTCTAAAGTAAAAATTACGAAACTTTCCAAAACACGTGACTGCCCATTAGCAAAATATGTAAGAAAAAGGCTTCGTAAAATGGGTGTAAAAAAGGATTTAAGAGTGGTTTATTCCTCTGAAATTCCTGATAAATCCAGTTTAAAATATACTGATGGTTCTAATTTTAAGCGAAGTTTTTATGGTACCATTTCTTATATCCCTGCATTATTTGGGTTAATGGCTGCCAATAAAGTGATTCTAGATTTGATAAAAGAATAAGAAAAAAAACAATAAACATTTAACTATTACTCATTTTTAATCCATATATTGGCTAATGCCCCGCTTAATATACAAAGTGTGCCTATAATATGGTAAAAATCAACTTTTTCATGATAAAATAAATATCCTAAAAAGATTGCATATAAAATACCTAAATAATTGAGAATGCTCAGTTTGCCTAACGCTTCTGATTGGTAAGCTTTGGTCATAGCGGTTTGAGCTATCTGCGTTAGTATAGACATACCTAAAACTAATAGTATTTCTTTGATTCCTAAATTTTTCCATTCTAAAATAGCAAAAGGAAAAGAAAGTAACATGGCAATAAACACAAAATAAAATACTACTAATTCTGGCTCATCAGTATTTCTTAAACTTCTTACCAAATTATAGGAAATTCCAGAAAAAAAACTGGAAGTGATTCCCATTAAAATAAAGAATAAACTTACCGTATTATCTAAACCTTTAATGATAAAAACTCCCAAAAATGCAATAAAGTAAAACAAAAACCTAATAATAGGAAACTTTTCCTCTAAGAAAAATAATGCTATTAATGTAGTAAAAATTGGAGATAAATATTGGATAGTAACAGCTGTTGCAAGAGGCATGTTTTGAATAGTGTAAACAAATAAACTAAAAGCCAAAAATCCTGATAATCCTCTTAATATCAAATTTCTTTGATAGTTCCCTTTCAAAGAAATTTGATTTTTCTTCAAATAAAAATAAGAATAAACACTATTCAAAACAGAACGTAAAAACACAATTTGAAAAACAGAAATATAGCTTAACTCTTTTATAATCAAATTAATAAATGCAAAACTAAAAGTAGAAATTAGCATTAATCGAACACCCACACTAAACATATGAAAAATCCTGCAAAACTATTAACAAAGAATGAAGGAAAAAAATTATAAATCCATTCATGTTTTACAATTTTTAGATTACAAAAGCAAATTGGAATACTGTTTTCGATGTAAAATTTTATGTAAAATTTTTTCATTTTCTATTTTAATGATTTGAAAAGATGACGAAAAATCTGATTGAATTTTTAAAAGATTGTTTAAATCAGATTTTACGATTAGTGTATGATTTACATAATCTTGATGAATAATTTCCAATGAATTTTGAAAAGAATTTATAAATACCTCAAAATTTTGATGAATGCTCAAATAAAAATAATGAACGGAAAGATTATTAAACGACAAGGAAGTTTGCTTATTGACTGGTTCATAACCTTTAAGAAAATCCAAATAAAAATTGAGGTCATTAAACATTGCGGAACCTGTTGCGTTAGAGCCTGCACCTTTACCATAATAAAATTGTAAACCTGCTTTTTCATATTCAATAGCTATTCCATTATTAGCCTCTTGAACATGATAAAAATACGATTCATTATCCACAAATTGAGGTATCACTACGGTTTCGAAAGTATCATTATTGATTTGAGAGGAAGCTATAAGTTTTATTTTTAGACCACAATCTTTAGCTAAATAAATATCACGGAAACGAATATTATTAATTCCATGAACCCAAACTTGATTTTTGTTGAGTATAAAACCGTAAGACAAATAAGTTAGTAAAATGAGTTTATAAGCGGAATCCCAACCAGAAACATCTAAAAAAGGGTCAATTTCTGCGTAACCTAATGATTGAGCTTGAAACAAAGCGGTTTGATAGTCTAAATTTTCATTTTCCATTTTAGAAAGTATAAAATTAGAAGTTCCATTTAAAATTCCTTGAACTTTCAAAACTTTTTCATATTTAAAATGATGATTCAGGATTCTAAAAATGGGAATAGAAGCGGCAGCAGAAGCCTCAAATAGCAAATTACCTTTTTGATGTTTTTGGTAATCATTCCATAACTCTAATTTTTCAGCTAAAATTTTTTTACTTGCAGAGATAACTACTTTGTTTTGTTCTAATGCAGATTGAATAATTTGTATTCCACCTTCGTAGTCATTGGTACATTCAATAACAATATCGGCTTGTACAAATAAGTTTTTTTCTTGTTCAGAAGCATAAGCAAACATCGGTAAAGGTTTGTATTCATGTTTATTAGGATTTTTTACTATAATTCCTATACATTCAATAGAGCGTATAGGATTTTCTAATAATTGGTTTAAGAAACCTTTTCCTACGGTACCAAAACCATAGAGCAATAAATTCTTTTTTTTCATACAGTTGTTAATTTTTTTTGTATAAAAGTTTGGTTGAGTAAATGAATCATATAATCCGTTTCTACTAAAAAAGCATCATGCCCATAATCTGATGATAAAATTTTGAGTTCAGAGTTTTTACATAAAGAATGTAAAAATTTTTGTTCGTTTAAAGGGAAAAGAATATCAGAATCAATTCCCAAAAAAGTACATTTTGTTTGAATTTTTGATAAAGGGTTTCCGATTCTATTTCTAAAAATGTTATGAGAATCCATCATTTTGGTAAGAGAAACATAAGAATAAGCATCAAAACGTTCAATGAGTTTTTGACCCTGATATTGTTGATAATCAGATGATTTAAAATCTTGAATTTTATCCAAGTGATAATCTGTTTGTTTTTTTTGATACAGTAGATAGGAACGATAAGAAAGCATAGCAATAGCTCTCGCGGCTTTTAATCCATTTTTCCCTCCATGAGGTTGATTATCAAAATAAGATTTATCCGCGAAAATTGCCATTCTTTGACTTTCATTAAAAGCTATTCCCCATGCGGAATGTTGTGCATTACCGGCAATGTTTAAATGGGTTTTAAATAATTCCGGTTGTAGTATATTCCATTCTAAAGCAATTTGTGCTCCAAGAGATGCACCAATTAAACCATATATTGAATGAATATTCAGTTCTATTCTCAACAAATCAAACATCTTGGCTACATCTCTTGTTGTGATTAAAGGAAACTCTTGATAATAAGTTTGCTGAGTATTGGGGTTTATGTCTAATGGATGTAAACTTCCGTAAGGAGATCCAGGATTATTGACACAAATGACGCTAAAATCTTTTAATAATTGACTTTCAAAAAAAATGCCTTTCCACCAATTTTCTACTTTGGAATCTCCCGTTAATGCGTGAATTATCCAAAGGATAGGTTTTTGATGTATATCCCCGTAAATATTATATTCTAAATGAAAAGCAGGTAAGACGGAACCGTTTTCTAATAAAAAATTTTGATTGTAATGAAATTTCATAATTGAGTAGTAAAAAATTAAGAAGTTGTACTTTTGATTGAGCGTGAGGGATGCTAAGAGCTTGGCACTGCCTTTGATGCTGAGTTTACCGAAGCTATAAAGGATTGTGATATAAAGTTCACTGAAATACTGAAAAAAAGTGAAAATTACTTCGGCAAGGTCAGTGTAAAGAAAGCACCCCGACCCTGTGCGTTAGCGAAGGGGCACGCCCAAATTCTTAAAATTAGTTGTAAATCAAAGAAAAAACTTTTTCAAATGCTTGCTGAAAATCTGCTTTGATGTCTTCAATATGTTCAATACCTACACTTACTCTTAACAATCCCGGCTCAACACCTGCTGTTTTTTGCTCATATTCAGTGAGTTGTTCGTGAGTTGTAGAAGCTGGATGAATGATTAAGGTTTTAGCATCGCCAACATTCGCTAAATGGCTAACCAATTTTAAGTGATTAATTACTTGGTCTGCATTTTCTTTCCCTCCTTTTACTTTAAAGGATAAAACGGCTCCAAATCCATTTTTTAAGTATTTTTTGGCTAATTGATGATAAGGAGAACTTTCTAAACCTGGATAGTTTACGTATTCTACAATAGGTTGATTTTGAAGCCATTGAGCTAATGATAACGCATTTTGAAAATGACGTTCTAATCTTAAACTCAAAGTTTCTAATCCTTGAATTAACAAAAAGGAATTGAAAGGAGAAATAGAAGTTCCATAATCTCTTAAACCTTCCACTCTTGCACGAATAATAAAAGCGATATTAGGCAATCCTAATGGATTATTTTCACCAAAAATATCCCAAAATTTAAGTCCGTGATATCCTTCAGAAGGTTCGGTAAATTGAGGGAATTTCCCATTACCCCAGTTAAAGTTACCGCCATCAACTATGATACCACCAATAGAAGTGCCATGTCCACCAATCCACTTGGTAGTAGAAGCAACCACAATATTAGCTCCATAATCAAAGGGTCTAAATAAATATCCAGCTCCTCCAAAGGTATTATCAACAATTAAAGGGATTTGATATTTCTGAGCTAATTTAGCAATAGCCTCAAAATCAGGAATATTAAATCCGGGATTTCCGATGGTTTCTAAATAAATAGCTTTAGTTTTTTCATCTATCCATTTTTCAAATTCTTCTATTTTATCACCGTTAGCAAATCGAGCTTCCATTCCTAATCGTTTAAACTGAACTTTAAATTGGTTGTAAGTACCGCCATACAAGAATGATGTAGAAATAAAGTTATCACCTGCTTGTAGGATATTCGTAAGAGCAAGAAATTGTGCTGCTTGACCAGAAGAAACAGCGAGTGCTGCAACTCCTCCTTCTAATGCGGCGATTCGTTTTTCAAGTACGTCCGTTGTTGGATTCATAATTCGGGTATAAATATTCCCAAATTCTTTCAAACCAAATAAATTAGCTGCATGTTCACTGTTATCAAAAAGATAACTAGTAGTTTGATAAATAGGTACTGCCCTTGATTTGGTAACAGGGTCAACTTCTTGACCTGCATGAAGTTGCAAGGTCTCAAATCTTAATGTTGTTTTAGATTGACTCATAAATTTTTAATTTTATTTAGATTGATTTTTATATTTAGATTGAATAAAATTTGTAAAATTTTTAATATGTTTTAAATGTAAGATTTTAACATCAATTCTGCTTAGAAATGATGAACGACGAAACCCCAAAAAATGAATGAAAAGTAAAAATTGCAATTAGCAACAACAGCAATAGGAACTACACCAAAAACGATACTTTAACATATAATGTTCCTGAAAATTGAAGGAAATTCTATAAATTTTCTTATTTAACAGTAAACTGTACTGAATAAGTTGTTGATTTTGATGAATTTTGTTTGCTACTTTTGCCATAAACATTAAAATTATCTTTCTCTTGTTAAAGAGCAGGAATTGGCACCTTGTGTATTAGACAGGTTGCCGATGGGTCATAGAGCCTGTTCTCTCACCATCTCTTGATAATTTCACTACTTCAAATGTGAAGTAATCAAATCACGTTGCAAATATAAAATAATTAAAAACGCTTTGTCAATAGATGTAAGATTTATTTTTATTAATTTACTGAAAATCAATTTATAAAAATTTTATTCAGTGTAAGAAATTATAATAATTCTAGAATTAAAAATGAGATTTCAAAAATTGAGTAAAATTTAAAGCATCATTTTTGAGCAAGCCGTTTTGTAAAATCCAATTTTGATTAATGAGTTTAAATTTTTCATAATATTTATCAAGGTTATGTATAACATGGGTAATTGCTTTAGTCAAATTTTCTGAATTAAAAGGGTTTACAATGATTCCATTCACTTCATTTTCAATTACTTCAAGATTTCCAGGAATATGATTGACAATAGGTATAGCACCCACGTATCTTCCCTCAGCAACAGCAGCAGAATATCCATCATAAATAGGAGCAGAAATAAATATTTTAGTTTTTTTCCATAAAACAGCCATTTCTTCTCTTGAGATTTGCGATTTTATACACTTAAAATTCGTGAACTTGCTCTCCAAAGTATCAATTTGAAGCTGTAAATTTGGAGGTAATGGATAACCAGCTGATAACATAATAAATTGAAAATTATCAAATTGTGATGCTAACTTTTGAAAACTGTTTAAAATAATGTCTGCTTGATAAATAGGCATAAGACCTCTAGGGCTTAAAATGATGGGATAATCAGTTTGAATACCTAATTTTTTAAAAATATTGGGAAATTCATTTTCTGGAATGGCATCAAAAATTTCTTCTTCTAAGCCCCATCGTTGTAATAAGAGTTTTTGAATAGGTACATTAAAATATTTTATCAGGGCTTGTATTAATGTTTGGTTATCTGCAGTAATAAAATTAGCCTTATCTAAAACCTTCTGAACCATTTTTTTATGGTACATTTTTAGAAGAAAATTTTTGATTTGATAAAAAAAATGATGATTTTGAGTTAAATTTTTCCATTGACGATAATTGAGTTCAGGGATAACATGATAAGGTAAATACTCAAATACATCAGCACCCATCGCCGCAGGTATTAACGGTTGAAATTCTGACCATAGACCCCAAACACCATAAGGTGTTAAATGCAAAGGGTGTAAAACTTCAATTTTTTCAGATTTTAATGCTTGTTTTAGACGATTTTTTGTAAAATAAAAATCTAAATAACTCCAAGATTCTTTGTTTTTATTCAAATTAACACATTGAATATACTCAACTTGATGATTTTCTAAACTAAAAATGGTAACTTGATTTCCGACTTTTTTTAATGCTTTTGCCCATTTTTGGCAATGAAAATTGGAAGGTTGGGACAAAATACCAATATGCATCACTTTATTCTATTGGGAACTGTGTATTTCTTTTCACTTTAACTGCTTGAATAATATGCCTATGATGATGGTAAGTCATCATTTGAATACAAGAACTTAGATTATATCTTAAAATCCATAAAGCCGGTGAACTTAAATAAATTTGATTCAAATCTAGCCCTTGAAATTTTTGAAAATAATTTTTTAAATTTTCAATTCTTGCTAAATAACGATTTAAAATTTCTTCTTTTTTCAAATTGGATTCATGATTTACTTGAAATTTTTTTGGGGCTGGAATTTTGGAACTACTCTGTGGATTTACTCCATTTATTAACCATTTCCCTAACCAACTAAATTTTACTTCTTTATCTTCCGAATTTTTTGAATATTTATTAAGAATGAATTCAAAAGGTTCATCATATTGAGAGTCTGAAATAATCATGTGTTCCAAGCACTGTAATATACTCCAAGATTTAGGTTTAGGTTTCCAATTCAATTGATTTTCCGATAAATATCCAAATTCTTCTTGAATAGTATCGGGGATTTTATCCAATTCATTGATACAATTTTTTATAAGTTCAGAATATTTCATTGTGTAAATTTAAGTTATTCTTTCATTGTTCAAAATGAACATTTGAGAATGATGATGAAATATTTAAGGCTACCCTAAAATGAGTAACCCTAAATAAATTTTACAGTATTATCAATTTTCGGAATTTTGAACTGTCTAAATCTTTTAAGATGTAAATTCCTTTTGCTAAATCAAGTTCAATAGGAATTTTACCGAAAATGTTCTCTATAATTATCAAACTTTTACCTGTTAAATCTAATAATTCAAAAGATGTAGGAATAGATGTTTCTAAGTAAAATTTACCATAATTGGGATTTGGATAAACATTCCATTGAGTAGGTTGAGAATTTGATGAACTACTAACCGTTACATTGTAACAAGCCGATGTGTCCACACAACCATTAAGCGTAATAATAACAGCAAAGCTACCAGAATTTAAGGGTACAAAATTTTGCTGATTTCCGCCACCTATTATGGGTAGATAAGAAGGACATACTACCCATTGATAAGTCGCACCTGTTTGATTTGCTATTAATTCTGGACCTACTAAACTAACGGAATTGTCTATACTGGTAATAATAATAGTTCCATTTTCGGTGATATTCCCGCAGCCTCCTGTTAAAGTAATAGTATAATTGAATACCCCATTAACCGTTGGTATTCCACTGATGAGAATGTTTCCGTTGTTAAAGCTCCCTATTACTCCTGCGGGTAAACCACTAAAAGTTGCTCCTGTTGCTCCTGTTGTGGAATAAGTAATATTAGCGATACCTTGACCTGTACAAATAGATTGATTGTTCGTACCAGAAGCAGAAGTTAAGGTAATGGTATTATTAGGTCCACCCGTGACCGTAACAGGATTAGACCAAGAGAAACAACCTGAAGCATCGGTTACTCTTACCAAATAGCTTCCTGGATTAGAAACCGTTATGACTTGAGTAGTGTCTCCTGTATTCCATAAATAAGATGCCCCTAAAGAAGATGTTAGTTGTATAGAGTCATTTATACAAAGATTTAAACTAGGCGTTGCGGTTATAGTAGGAGTTGCGGGAGTATTAAGACAAGAAACCACTCCCACCCAACCTCCATTATTCACAGTAGCATCAGATATAAATCTAAAAGTTAAAGCATTACTTACAGAAGATTGAACAAAAAATGGTGATAGGGTTCCTGAATAAGCTCCAATTAAGGGGGCATTAATATCCACTCCGTCATAAACAAATAGTATATCTAAATTGGTTTCGGTTGAAAAACTTGAAAAATCGACTCTAACTCCACAATTTCCATTAGAATAAAATGTTATCGTACGGTTTTCATTATTTCCATAATTTCCAGAAGGACCTCCGCTATCATAAAAAAGCATGTTACAACTTACTCTCGTAGATGCACCCATATTAGTAAACTGTTGAACTGGATTGCTTGAACAATTGATTATTCCCTGCCATCCTGAACTGTTGTTTACAGAATTTGAATTAAATTGAAATGTGATACATTGACCAGGATTGGGGGAACATAAAATTTCACCTCTATTGTTTAAAGTATATTTTGCCAGTAAAGGAGCGGAAGTATTATTACCCGCATATGCAAATAAAGTATCATCACTTGATAAAATAAATTGATAGGGAAAATTGATAGTTAAATAATCGGAATTGGAAGATGGACAGAAAGTCATAACCCTATTTTGATTGTGAGTATAATTACCTGTATTTCCACCATCATCATAAAATACTCCGGAACAAGTAGTTATAGTTTGACCATCAGTCATATTATAGGGAGTTAAAGGAGGTGTAGTGCAAGTAATAGAAGCATTCCAACCAGCGTTATTCACTGTACCATCAGAAATAAAA
>CALLMJ010000041.1 GCA_938006875.1 uncultured Bacteroidia bacterium | reverse complement strand
AGTAGGATTACAATTCCCATAAACGTTCCAATCTGTATTTCCAGTAGTAGCTTTTTGAACAGTTGCAGAGGCATCTCCCGTATACTGCGTATAATTTAAACTTGCATAAGCCGCAGTATAGTTACGAGGATGTGTTCTTACGTTGTAACCTGCAGTACCGGTATTATTATCAGGTATAACAATCCATCTACCATTTCCAATCCAAGCATCATAACCATCATTACCACATTCAGCAATATTATTAGGTGTTCCAGTATGTGAAGGTCTAAAATAAACCGTTAGATATTTCCCATAATCAGGGATATCAGTATAGTCAATACCGATTTGGTTCATTTCTTTTTCTGTTGCAGGATTTGCTCTTAGTCCACCTACAGGGAATTCTAATAGGGCTGCGCTAAAAGGATTTTGTCTTCTTAAAATCCCTGCAATATATCTATCAGAATATGTTACATTTGGGTCTGTTCCTGTGATGGTTCCCCAAACTTCTACGAAATTACCGCTTCCTGGCGC
This sequence comes from uncultured Bacteroidia bacterium, assembly GCA_938006875.1. Taxonomy (GTDB): domain Bacteria; phylum Bacteroidota; class Bacteroidia; order J057; family CALLMJ01; genus CALLMJ01. The sequence continues at coordinate 31,529 of CALLMJ010000041.1, read as the reverse complement.
ACCAGGAACGTAAGGATAAGCATCTGTTGTAGGTAAATCCGTAATAATGATACCATTATCAAAATGAAGTTGATTTCTTACTATCATGTTTGAAATGGTACTTCCAGAGGCTAACTGAACACCATTATTTCCCGTTGCAATATTATCGATATAAACACGATAAAAATCATCATCAATGTTAGCGCTACCTGTTCTTGTAAATACTTGCTTCGTTTTACCATTGAAATAAACGTTACTACCAAAATTTGCATAGAGAGTAGCATCATTGGTGTAATCTCCAGCAATATATAATCCAGAACCGTTATTGAGGTTTACTTCTGAACCATTAGTGTTAGTGAAATGACCATCAAAACCAAGACTACCATTACGACACCAAAAATTACCATTATTTACAAGTTCTCCTTGAAATGCTCCATTATCACGGGATAAAACACTACCATAAACATGAACATCAGCTCCAGACTGAACATATACTAAAGCACCATTATTCGTAAATAATTGCGCATTCGCAAAATTTGATAAAATTATTCCAGCAAGAAAAGTTTTGAATACAGTTTTTCTCATAAATCTAAAATTTTAATTGTGAAACAAAAATAAATGACAAATTTTTAAAATGCAAATTTTTTTTTAAAAATTTTTATTATTGTAGATTTTATAACAATAAGAACAAAGATTTGAAAAGTATTTAAAAACTTTAATAAAGGAATATTTAATCTGTAAAATCCCAAGCTACTCCAAAATTCAAACTTCTATTAACCATGGGATGATAATAGGAAGTATAATAACCTGGATACAAAATACCATCCCATAAATTATTGAATCTTATGAAGATAACCGCTTTTTTGAATTTTGCGGAGCCGTAAATATCACTTACTAAAACTGCTTTTTGTGTTACATCTAAATAAGGATACCAAAAAAATCCTGAATGGTCAAATAAATACGCTTGGGTTTTTGAGAACCATTTATTCTTTAACTCAAAGTTTAATTCTATTTGATTTTTGAAGTGTAACTTATTGTATAACAAATTCATAGAAACTATATGTTTGGGAAGTCTATCAGATAAACCTAACACATTTTGAGAATTTATAAATCCCGTGTATTGTACATTAATGAAGTAACTTTTCCATTGATAACGAGCCTTAATGTCATTTCCAAAATTTATCCACATATTAGAATTTTGAACTAATTTTGTTTGTGAATTAAAATAAATTGCACCAAAAATTTGATGATAAAAAAACTTTCCTTCAATTTGCCAACTCTTTTTGTCCAAACCTGTTTCTAAAAAAAATGACATCTTTTGAAAATTTTTCAAATCTTGTTTGCGTTCAAAATACTGAAAAATAGAATATCGGTCTCTTAAACTTGGATTTTGATTTTGAAAATCCATACAAAAACTTAAATTCCAATTTTTTAAACTATCTTGGTTTTGGTAGGTTGCTTTGGCATAATGCTCATTGGATAAAGAAAAAATATCGCTATTTTGAACCCATTGGCGTGATTCTATGTAAAAGTTAGACCATTGAAAGTGCGTAAGATTTTCTAATTGAAAATTTCTTTGCTGCTGAACGATTAATTGACCTTTATATTGATTTTGAAGTACTTTTAAAGCTAATCGATTTCTTAAAGAGTTAATTTTTACTATAAAACCCATTGTTCCAAAATATTTTTCTAATTCGTATTCTTGAAACAAAGTATTAATAATACGAAAACCAAAGGGATTATGTAAAATACTTCTCGTTAGCAAAAGACTATCTACTTGCTCATCCCGCATAGTCCATTTGTACCATTGATAACCTAGTTGAGCTTGTAATGCAAAATACAGTTTAGTGGTATCGGGATTTAATAAGTAAGAATAATGGGATAACAAAGATTTTTCTTTACGAACCCAAGAAGCATCTCTCAGCAATATAGGTTGAGCGTTTTGATTAAAAGAGTTTTCATAGGAGTAAGAACCATCTTGAAAAGTACCCCCATTCAGGTTATCTTTTAAATCATGAAGCATAGTTGCTAAACCCAGAAAATGTCTTTGATTTCTGCTTAAAAAATGGGTAGTTAAATGAATATTCCAATGATCTGTAACATTATTCAAATAGGCACCCACAGAAGTTCTTCTTTGAGATTTTATAGTTACGTTCCAAAATGGATTGATGTTTCGTGAAAGTATTAATCCTAAATTTTGAGTTTTAAAACCGCTTTGATTAAATTTAGCACGAATAAACGAAGTACGAGTATTTAAAAATAAGGATTGTTTTTCAATATCCCAAAAATACACTTGATTTTGTTGTAAGAATGGGTCGTTGTTATAGCGTATAGGAAGGCTATTTTGATAAACTTCATGGGGTTTACCGACCTGCCCAAGGCTTCTTACATAATCGTAGAGCATAATATCGGCATTATCCCAAAAAATTAATTCTGAGGGATTAAACTTAAAACTATCTGAATAAAAATTATGAAAATCAATATTTTGTTGAGTAAATTGAACTACTCGTGGGTTAATAGAATCAGGTTTTTCTTGGGCGTGAAGTAAGGAAAATAATAACAGTATGATGGTGATTAAGGTATGATGTAAATCTTTAATCGCAATTTTATTGCGTGGTGTGCGTGAAGGATACGAAGGACTTAATTCGATAATACTCATTGACCACGAAGTGGCACTGCCTTTAATCGTGAAGTATGAGCATTCAAAGGATTGTGATACATAGAGTTCACCGAAATGCTGAAACGAAGTGAAACTTGAAACAGCGCGACCCGAATGAGCAGCATGAGAAACATGCCTATATATTCCTTTATATTCTAATTCTTCTATTTTCATGGAGCATTTAAAAAGGTACTAATTTCTTTTGAAAGTTGTATTTTTGTGTAAGAAATGTTTTACGTTGAGTATTCGGAACATAAAGTTTTTCTAATTCTATATGAAACATAGGTTCATCTAAACTAAAATTTAAAGTTTTGATTTTCTTAAAATTTCGTATTTTATTCAAAGGAAATTCTAATAACATCTCCGATATTTTTTCTTGAATCACTAAAGGACTAACATTATCTGGATTTTCATTACCTTTTTTGAGTAAATATAAATGATTTTTTAAGTCATAGTTATCAGGGTAAAACTTAAAAAATAGTTGATCTTGGTAATGAACAAAAATCAACCACTGTTGGCTACCAATAAAATAAGAAATTTGACATTCTTCTATGTCAGTTGAAAAAAGGCTTTTTGAGAAAGGGTCAAATCCAACAGGCTTTTGAATAGAGGTTTTATGAATTTGCTGATTCAAGGAATCAATCATTAAACTCCAATAATTTAATTTCATTGGGGAATAATCAGGATTAGAAGTTTCTTTAACCATAAGGTTTTGTAACATTTTTTTTCTGATTATTAAATTTTGATAAGTCTCAGAATTTTGAAAGGTTTGTTGTAAAGATTTTTGTTTGATTTTTTTCCATAGCCAATGGCAATAATATGCTATATGTAAATGTTGATTTTGGCCTTTTCTAAAGTAAGCTTCTAAATAGGAATCGGTTGCTTCAAATAAACCATTTTGAATTTCAAAAAATAATTCTTCTTCTTGATGAGGATACTGTAAAGTAAATTCTAAAAATTTGATGTAAGATTTCCAAATAGAAAGTACTTCTTTTAGCACCGCAAAATTTTGTTTTTGATGGTAAATTTTAAGCCAAGTTTGAATAATTTTACGGTAAATTTTTAAGGTTCTGATTTGTAAATCATGGTGATATTTAGAATTATCCAAAGCTAATTGGTAAAAATATAGGCTTTTGTCATATTCTTTTTTTTGAAAGTATAATTTTCCTAAAAGTTCATCTACATTTAAAGTTTCTGTATGAAAACGACTTAAAAATTTATGAAATTTATGGTGAACAGGTAATAGCAACTCTTCTGCTTTGACCCATTGAGCTTTTTTGAGGTAAAGTTCCGATAAATCTTTGGAAATTAAATATTTTATAAATAATGTATCGGAGGATAGTTCAATTGCATTTTTAAATTGGTTTTCAGCATTTTCTAATAATCCTAAATCCGACCAGGTTTTACCAATATTCCAATAAAATTGGATTTTTTGGAGTGATGAAATTTTTGGGTGCTGTAAGCCAAGTTGTAGAGCATCAATAGATTCTTGGTACGCTTGAGCTTGTTTTGCCATCCATGCTTTAATTTCAAAATATTTTAGTGAAAAAGACTCAATTGGTAAATCTTTGACCTTTTTATAATAAATTTGAAAATAGTATTCAGCACTATCGGCTTTACCAAAATGTAAATAACATTCAGTAAGTTTTAAATAAAGCGTTGAATCTCTGTAATTTTCTTTTTGTAATAAAAGTAAGTAATCTTTTGCGTTCCAATAATCCATATTTTCATAAGCAATGTGGGCTAATTTAACTAAATAATCTTTAGGATTTTCTGCGTAATGATACAAAAAATGATAAGAAGCATAAGCATCTTCCCAATTTCCAAGATTTTCAGACCAAGTTGCAATATTTTGGTGCAATTTTAATAAATAGGATTGATCCGTAGTTTCACATTTTTGATAAATTTTGATACTTTTCTTCAATAAATTATAAGCGGAAAAAAAATCCCCATTTAAAAAATTTAGTAAAGAAGCATTTTCTAAAACTTGGCAATAATGAATATTAAAATTACCTAATTTTTCAGCTCCCCATTCCCCTGCATAATGAATCCATTTTTGAGCGTGGAGATTTTGTTTTTTCTCTATTAAGATTTTAGAATATTGTAAAGCTTTGTAAGTAGCAGACTTCCAATATTTTTGGTTAGCAAAACCAAAAATAGCATTTTCAATTATTAAATGAGCGGTTGTAAAATCTTTGTCTAAAAGGTTTATTCCTTGTACCCATTGACGAAAATAAAAAGTGGTATCTACTTGTGAATAAGTACATAAAAAATTAGTGAATAAAGCCAAAAATAAAAATTTAATCTTCCGTTGCAAAAACATTCATTCGGTTGCTATAAAAATTGAGTAACAAGAAATATAGAGTAGAAAAAGAAAGTAAAGAAGAACCTCCATAAGAGAAAAAAGGTAAAGGAATCCCAATAACGGGCATGAGTCCAATGGTCATTCCTACATTTACCATAATATGAAAAAAGAAAATAGAAGCAGCGGAATAACCATAAATACGGGCAAATTTGGTTTTGGAGTTTTCTGCCATAAAAATTAATCGGTATAAAAATACTAAGAAAGCAATTAACAATAAGGAACTTCCCACCCAACCTAATTCTTCTCCAACGGTACAAAAAATAAAGTCTGTATCTTGTTCTGGAACAAAATCATATTTGGTTTGCGTACCTTTTAAATAACCCTTGCCCCAAAAGCTACCAGAACCAATAGCAATTTTGGATTGTGTAATATTCCAACCAATTCCTTTGGGGTCAATTTCTGGATCTAAAAAAGCCATAACCCTTGCTTGTTGATGAGGTTTTAAATAAGAAAAAACTACGTAATCCACAAAAAAAGCATAAAAACTAAATCCAAATGCCATTACAAAGTGCAAAGCAAAAGCCTGTTTTTTAAAGATAAAATATAAAGAAAGTAACATTAAAACCCAAACACTAGCAACAGCTATAGTGGGTCCATATATGAGTGACAATAAAGAAACAGTAAGAAAAATTATGGCTAAAACTAAATAAAACAAAGATAACCCTTCACGAATAAACATTAATCCTAATGCTAAAAATACCATTGCGGTACCAGTATCTTTTTGCAATAGAATAAGAATTACAGGTATCATAACTACCAATGCAACTTTTGTTCTATCTAAAATTTTATCAAGAGAAAAATTGGGTTTAGACATTACTTTGGCTAATGATAAACAAACAGCTATTTTAGAAAATTCTGAGGGTTGTATTTGAAAGCCTCCAATTTTAATCCATGATAAAGAGCCATTAATAGTAGAACCAAACAATAACACCAAAATAAGCATCAAAACAGATAATCCATAAATGCCATAAGTAACAAATTCAATAAAACGAGGGTCTAAATATAAAATTGCTATTCCCAGTAAAAGTGTTATAACAATAAATAAAAATTGTTTACCAAAGTTACGAGTGAAATCAAATATCTCTGGATTACCTGAACCAGAAGAAGAAGAATAAATATTTAACCAGCCTGCTAAAATAAATATCAAATAAAGGATAAAAGAAACCCAATCAATTTTAATGGACTGCCTGTTCACAACGCAAAATTAAGAATTTTTGTTTATGAAATTTATTAAGTTGGTCAATATTGAAAACGATAGAAATCTATTTTATTTCTAATTACTTTTGAGAAATTGGAGTTTCTGCTTTCTTTTTTGCAAACTGATATCCTAATGCAATTGCAGGAGTAATCCCTAACCTATCATGCCATTGAGCAGCTAAATCAAAAACAATATTTTGCCATAAAACACCAACCCCAAAAGCAGAAGTAACAAAATAATTATTGGGGGCTGGTAAACGATTAGAACTAATTGCACTACCTGTTCTAAAAATTAAATAATCAACTGGTTGATATTCTAATGCACCACAAAAACTTACAGGAAATAAATGACTTTTTTTCCACTCTGTTAAAATTTTTACTTTTTTAGAAGGTTGATATTTTAATGCTATAGCAATTTCTGTGGGTAATTTATCTTCTAAAATTTCAGCTTGATTTGCATTCAATATTTTAAATGCAATATTTACTTTTTGGGATATAATAGCATTTCCACCTATATCTACTAAAAGACTGTTCCAATTACCGTAATTAGGTATAGCAGTGTTGGCATAATTTAATCGAATTCCTAAATGTATAATTTTTAAAAGATGATAAGCATAATTTAAACCTACCAAATTGGTTTTATAAAATTCCCAACCAAAAGACGAAAATGATATGCCTGTATAATGTTGATTTTTTACAGGATAAACACCAGCAAAAGCTAAATATTGAAGTTCTGGCATGTTATATCTCCTTTCAAAATAAGTATTAATTTCAGGACTTTCTATACCTCCAATATTAGCAGGGTTACTAAATAATCCCCATATATCGGATGATAATGCAGTATTACAGCCATTTAAACCCAATGTTCTTGCACCTGCTAAACGTTCTAACTGACCATAAGAAACATAAAAATTTATCAAACTGATGAAAAGCAATACAAAAAAACGCATATATATTTTGAACGCAAATTAGAAAATTTTTTTATAAAGTTATTCATTTTAATAAATAACCTCTTAAAATTGTTTAATTTGATTCTATGTTAATCTTCTTAAATTTTTTATAAACAAAGTCTTAATTAATTTTGCAAAATTTTATTATGAGTAATTTTTCCAAAGAAAGCCTTGTTGAACTTTTAGCAAATATAATTGAATTATCTCCTGATATCATTACTGTTCTGGATAAGGAAGGAAATATTATTTATAAATCCCAGTCTATTGAACAAATTCATGGTTATTCTGAAGAAGAATTAATAGGGTTAAATACTTTTGATTTGATGCACCCCGATGACAGACAAAAAATGTTAGACACCATGAATTACATTATCAAAAACCCACAAGAAAAAGTTTATGTTCAATTTCGGTATAAAAACAAAGATGGTTCTTATACATGGATGGAATCAACTTCTAACAATCAATTTGATAATCCGTTAATAAAAGGGTTAATTATTATATCACGTGATATATCTGAAAGAAAAAAATATGAACATGAACTTCAAAAAAGTAAAGAAGAACTTCAAAAAATATTAGAATCTTTTCCTGATTATTATTTAATTTTTGATAAAAATGGTATCATTCTAGAAGCTAATCCTAAATTTTCTATTAAAGGGTTTATCCCCATTGTAAACAAAAGTTTAAAAGATTGTATTCCTATTTTAGATTATCAAAAAATCAAAAATGAGTACAAAAAAAATTATATCAAAAATGAAATTTTTACCTTTGAAATTGACTATTTGAATCAAAGATTAGAAATTAAAATTGTTCCTTTCAAAGAAGAGCAAATCATTTGTATCATTAAAGATATAACAGAAAAATATCAGTCTATTAAAAAAATTGAAGCCTCAGAGGCTAGGTATAAATCTTTATTTTTTAATGCACCTAATGGAATAGCTCAATTAACTCAAAATTTTATTTTCCAAAAAGTTAACCCTGCTTTATGTAAATTATTAGGTTATGAAGAAAAGGAGTTAATAGGCAAAAGTATTTTTGATTTTTTACAAGAAAGCAAAGATGAGGTTTTTATTCATTTTATCAATCAATTTTTGAGTTCTCATAACCCTTTTGAAATGGATTTACCTTTTTTAAGTTCAAAAAATGAAACTATTTACATAAATTTAAAAATTAATACTGTATCTAATTCGCTGGGGATTACTCAATATTTATTAGCCTATTTTGTTGATGTAACTGCAATCAAAGGAAACCAACAATTTATGCAAGAAGCTCTAAAAGAAAAAGAAAGCTTAATCAAAGAAATTCATCATCGCGTAAAAAATAATTTACAAGTAATTTCTTCTTTGTTGAGTTTACAAATGAGTCATATTAAAAATAAGGAAACTTTTGATACCTTTAAAATTACACAAAGCCGTGTTCATTCTATTGCTTTACTACACGACCAATTATACAAATCCAATAGTTTGAACCAAGTGATTATGTCAGATTATGTTCAAATTTTGACTAAAAACCTTATTCATTCTTATAATGTACCGAGTACATCTATAAAATTAGATTTTCAATTAGAATATTTTATTTTAGATATAGAACATGCATCTCCTATTGCTATTATTATGAATGAATTGATTTCAAATTCATTAATTCATGCTAAAAAATATTGGAATGATTTATTAGAACTAAAAATTCAATATCAAATTCGTGAAGGAAAACATTTTTTAAGATTTAAAGATAATGGGATTGGTTTACCTGAAAATTTTGATATGAAAAAAGTTAGAACTTTAGGTTTAAGTTTAGTCAATATTTTAACCAAACAAATTAATGGAAAATTAGATTGGTATAACGAAAATGGTGCTAATTTTGAACTCGTTTTTTAAATACTTATGATTGTTTTTAAATTTGGTGGTGCTTCTGTCAAAAATGCAAATAGTATTATAAATGTAGCTCAAATTCTTAAAAAATTTTATCATCAACAAGCAATTGTGGTTGTAATTTCTGCTATGGATAAAACTACCAATGCTTTAGAAGATTTAGCAAAATTTGCTACTCAAAACTTAAAAGAAGATACTTGGAATCAGTTTAAAAAAATTCAAGATTTTCATTATCAAATTATTGATGATTTATTCAAAAACCAATCCGAGGAAATCAAAAAAGAAATAGAACCCTTTTTTATTGAACTAGAAGCCATTACAAAAGGAATTTTATTGTTAGGGGATTATCCTAATAGAATTTGGGATAAAGTCATGGCTTTTGGAGAATTATTATCTACAAAAATCATAGCTTCTTATTTATCTTTTATTGGTATCGAAAATCAATGGAAAGATGCTAGAACCTTTATTATAACTGACCATCAATATAGACAAGCAGATATTATTGGTTCATTAACGAACCAAAAAGTTAAAGAAAATTTTCAAAATTTAAAAAAAGGCTTTTTGACCATTACCCAAGGATATATTGGTTCAACCCCTGAAGGCATTACTACTACTTTAGGAAGAGAAGGTTCTGATTATACTGCATCTATATTAGGCGCAATTCTGGATGCTGAAAAAGTAGTAGTTTGGAAAGATGTTGCTGGTATTATGAGCGGAGACCCCAAAAAATTTCCTGATGCCCAAAAAATTGATTATTTAAGTTATGAACAAGCTATTGAAATGACCTTCTACGGAGCTACGGTTATCCACCCCAAAACTATTAAACCCTTAAAAAATGCTAATATCCCCTTAGAAGTAAAATGTTTCCTTGATGTTGATGCTAATGGTACTTGGATAGGTATCCCAGGGCATTCTAACCAAAATACTTCTATTAGAATTATCAAAAAGAATGTTACAGTTTTTAACATTCAACCTAAAGATTTTTCTTTTATGGATGAAACTTGGACTTCAACGGTTTATAATTATGCTACCAAAGCTGGAGTAAAAGTACTATTAGTTCAATCCTCTGCTATTTCTTTACAATTATGTTTGGAATTTCATAATACAAGAAACAAAGAATTTCAAAATTTATTAACCGAAGAGTTTTGGGTCAATGTTCAGAATGATTTGTATTTACATTCTTTATTAAATTGCTATCAACCTTTTTGCTTTGAAGATAAAATTATTATGGGGCAAAAGATAGGAAAAAACTATCATTGGGTAAGTGAAAATGAAAATTTGTAAAAAAAATTTACGCAAGTTGTTGTTTTTGTGAAATAGTGATTTATTTTTGCAGTTTAGAAATATTGTAAGTAATGAAAAAAATATTGAGCGTATTATTTCTAGGTTTTTGTTTATATATACAAACACAAGCGCAAGGTTTTGATGTAACCCAATCTGTTGCAGATCCTTTTACCTTCATTTTTAATGATGGAACGAACACTGTTCAAGGGTATATTTATTCATCATTAGAAAAGAATACTAAATGTTGTGGTAATGATGCAGTATATTTAGAAATTAAAATTGACCCTAACGGCTCTACTATTGCAGCTAAAGCCTTAACCGGAAAAAATGAATGTTACAAAAAATCTATCGTTGATATTGTCAAACATATTAAATGGAATACAAGCAACATTAAGTCTCCTAAATCTGTTTATCTAGAAGTTAAACCTATTCTTGCTTGCGCAAATCAACCTGATGACAATAAGTACGTAGAAGTACCAGCTCCCAAAGGTGGTAATAATCAAGTGGTTGTAAATAACAACAATAAGGCAGCTGTATCCAATAACAACCAAACAGTAAATAATAACACCGAACAACCTCTTCATGATGGTTTAGCTCAACCCCTTCCTAAACCTAAATATGTAAGTGCTGGTGATAGAAAACCTGACGAGTCTCACATAAAATCTAAATTAGATGCACCTGGCCCTTCTGCTGTTATTCCTTCTTATAAACAAGGTGAAACTGCAATGGCTATTTACTTTAAATCCTCTTTAAGAAAAGCAGGTATTTGTGGTTTAGCACATGTTTTAGCGGAAATTTCAGTAGCTAAAGACGGTACAGTTAAAGGTTATAGAATCTTCAATACAAACTCTGATAAAGTTACAAACGTTGTTGGTCCTATTATTATGGGTCTTCAATATAATTCTTTACCCATGGACCAAATTACTTATTTTGAGTTTAAAACAGATATTGATTGTACTGAAAACGCTCCAAAAATTGACTTAACACAAATTCCAAGTTTCTTAAAAACTGAATAATTTATTTTTAATTTAATTAACAAACTTTCTGGGCTACTTTCATAAGTAGCCTTGCTTTTTTTAGTAATCAAGAATTAAAGATGCAAGAATTTTGGATTTACCTCAAATTAGGTTTTGAACATTTGTTGGATATTAAAGCACCCGACCATATCCTCTTTATCTTAATGTTAGCCTTACCTTATTCCATTCATCATTGGAAAAAACTTTTTTGGTTAGCTACCGCTTTTACATTAGGACATTCCCTTACTTTGGCTATCGCTGTTTATACTCAAACAAACCCTCAGTTTATCTCTTGGATTGAATTTTTGATAGCTTTTTCTATTGGTTTAACTGCTATTTTTAATTTACTGCAAATTTCACTAAAAAAAAGTCTTTATTTATTGGTATTGTTTTTTGGGTTTATTCATGGTTACGGATTTTCGGGTCTACTAAAAAGCCTTTTAGAAAATACGGAATTTATGGTATGGAATACTTTATTGCCTTTTAATTTAGGCTTAGAAATAGCTCAAATTCTTTGGATTACTACCATTTTACTTATAAATGCTTTCATATCATATCCTCTTAAATTTAGGAAAATTCTGTACATTTTAACTTTAATCGTGAGTTCCATCTGGGCATTTGAAAGAATACCTTTTTAATTTATAATTTTTAATGGGTATCGCTTGCATCGGCTTCCATTTCTTTTCTGCATTTCGGCAAGCTCAAAATAACACAATCCTTTTTCCACTTTTTTCAAAAATGGAAAAAGACAGTGCCATTCTGTGGTCAATAAGTTTTATCGAATTGTGCCCTACGCATAACTTCTGCTTTATAAATTATTACATCATTCCGATTATCATAAGAATTTTTTGCAACTTTGCAGCATGAATAATGAATTATATTTTTACAATACTTATACACACCAAAAAGAATTATTTCAACCTTTAAATCCTCCATTTGTAGGGCTTTATGTTTGTGGACCAACTGTTTATGGAGAACCTCATCTTGGTCATGCACGTTCTGCTATTAGTTTTGATATTCTTTATCGTTACTTAAAACATTTAGGTTATAAAGTAAGATACGTAAGGAATATAACCGATGTTGGACATCTAGAAAATGATGCTGATGAAGGAGAAGACAAAATTGCAAAAAAAGCTAGGTTAGAACAATTAGAACCTATGGAAGTTGCCCAGTTTTATACCGATGCTTATCATTTTGCTATGGATAAACTCCATGTTTTAAGACCTTCCATTGAACCCAGAGCAACAGGGCATATCCTTGAACAAATCAAAATGATTCAAAAAATCCAGCAAAATGGATTTGCTTATGAAGTAAATGGTTCTGTTTATTTTGATATTCAAGCCTACAAAAAAAAATATCGTTATGGAGAACTTTCCGGTCGTTTAGATTCTGAAGAAAATTTAGCGATTTCTCGTGAATTAGAAGGTATTCAAGAAAAAAAGCACCCTGAAGATTTTGCATTGTGGAAAAAAGCAAATCCTGAACATATTATGCGTTGGGACTCTCCATGGGGTGAAGGTTTCCCTGGTTGGCATATTGAATGTTCTGCTATGTCCACCAAATATTTAGGTTCTCCATTTGATATTCATGGAGGCGGATTAGACTTGATTTTTCCTCACCATGAAGCAGAAATTGCTCAAACTAACGCTTGTGAATGTTTAGAAAATCCTTTGAATCAAGCAAAATATTGGCTTCACTGCAATATGATTACCGTTAATGGAAAAAAAATGGGTAAATCCTTAGGAAATTTTATTACCTTAAACGAATTTTTTTCAGGTAGTCATCCTATGCTAACTCAACCTTACTCTCCCACAACGATTCGTTTTTTTATTTTACAAGCTCATTATAGAAGTACCTTAGATTTTTCTAATGAAGCTTTACAAGCCGCTGAAAAAGCTTTAATCCGTTTATTACAAGGAATTCAGAAATTAGATACCCTTAAATATGCTGGAAAATCCTCTTTTACAGCTCAAGAAATTGAAAGTCAATTATATCAAGCCATGAATGATGATTTGAATACCGCAAAAGTTATTGCAGAACTTTTTCAAGTCATAGACAAAATCCATGCTGTTGACTTAAAACAAGAAACTTTAACCCAAACAGAAGCTTTAGCTATCAAAGAACTTTTGAATAATTGGTTAGAAAATATTCTGGGTATAGTTCCTGAAAATCGTTCTAATGAACAATTAGAAGAAATTATGCAAATTTTAATTGAATTAAGAAATGAAGCTCGTGCCCAAAAAAATTATGCACTTTCTGATGCTATTCGTGATAAATTACAAGCCGTTCAAATTACTTTAAGAGATACACCCGAAGGAACTATTTGGGTAAATGGAAAAATTTAATTTATGAAAAAAGCAATTGTATTATTTAGTGGAGGGCAGGATTCTACAACTTGTTTATTTTGGGCTTTAAAACATTTTGATGAAGTCATAGCTATAAGTTTTGATTATGGTCAAAGACATTCTGTTGAATTAAAACAAGCAAAAAAAATTACCCAAATTCTAGAGATTGAACATCATATTTTATCAGCACCAGCATTAAATGAAATCGGTAAAACTGCTTTAACCGATAACCAAGAAATCAAAAATTCTGAAAAAACTCAACTTCCGAATACTTTTGTCCCGGGAAGAAACTTGATTTTTTTAAGCCTTGCCGCCGGATGGGGGTATTTAAATGATGTATTTAACATCGTTACTGGAGTTTGCCAAACAGATTATTCTGGTTATCCTGATTGTAGATATACTTTTATTCAATCCGCTGAAATGACTTTACAATTAGCTTTAGACCAGCCTAAAATCAAAATTCATACACCTTTGATGTTTTTAAATAAAGCTCAAATTTGGAAAGTTTCACAAGATTTAGGTGCATTAGATTTTATTATTGAAAATACACATACTTGTTATAAAGGGGAAAGAAGCCAAAAACATGTTTGGGGATATGGTTGTGGTACATGCCCTGCATGCGAATTGCGGAAAAAAGGTTTTGAAGAAGCCTTTGGATATTTGTAATGTGGAGCTATAAATAGACTCAAACTATGAAGATTTTTAAATCTAAAACACTATAAAAAAACTATTTTTGTACTTTCAAAGAATGAGATGTATGACCTTATCATTGTAGGCGGTGGAATTGTTGGATTAACCATATTAAAAGAAGCTATTCAAAATTCAATAAAAGTTTTGCTAATTGATGCACAAGAAGTAGGAAAAAGCACTTCTTATGCAGCGGCGGGTATGTTAGCTCCTATCAACGAATTAGAACATGGTGAAGAAGACTTGCTTTTTGCAGGTATCAAAAGTGTTCCTTTTTACTTAGAATATGAAAAAATATTAGGCGATATTGGGTTAAACCGTAATGGTACATTAGAGGTTGCTTTGACGGCTCAAGATGCTCAATATTTAAAACGGGAATTTGAATATCGAAAAAATTTAGGTTTAAATGTTCAATGGTTCAATAAAAATGAACTTTTAGAAAAAGAACCTTTTTTAAGTCCTAATCTCTATGGTGGAATATATTCAGATTCTGAATGGCAAGTTGATAATCGCCTTTTATTAAAAAGATTAAAGTCTTGGGCTTTAGAGCATGATGCTGAAATTATAGAATATCAAAAAATTATGGATTGGAAATTCCATAAAACACATTTATCCGTATCTTCTATTAATCAAACTTGGGATACACAAAATTTGGTTTTTAGTATGGGATTTGTACCCGAAGAACTTTTCCCTTTACCTTATGTGGTGTATCCTATAAAAGGTCAAATGTTAAGTGTAAAACCCAATGAAAAATTATTACAATTAGAACATGTCATTCGCTTCAAAACTCGCACATTAGGCAATGGCTATATTGTACCTAAATTGGATAGAATTATTCTAGGAGCAACTAACGAAGAAATGGGTAATGATAAAAACATTACAGCAGGAGGAATTATGGATATTTTAAGAAAATGTTACGCAGCTGTACCTACTATTTACGATCTAGAAATTTTGGAAATTTGGGTCGGATTAAGACCCTCCACCCATGACAGACATCCTTTTATTTTAAAAGCTCATCAAAAAAATGTATTTTACATGAATGGTTTTTATAGAAACGGATTTTGTTTATCGCCTTTATTTGCTAAAAACTTTATCAAGCTTTTGAAAAATCAAGAATTGGATTTTGAAGTGAAGAATTTTGTGAAGTATTTATAATTTCATCTTGATGATTGACTTCATAGTTTTTTTATAAATTGAATTTACAAAAACCGCTACAATCATTCCCACAATCATTCCTACTAATAAATCCGTTAAAAAATGAACACCCAACATAAATCTACTCATTGTAATCATAATACCTATAAATATCCAAAAAGTTTTTTCCCATTTATTCAAACCAAAAAGCTGAAAATAAAGAATGACCCATCCCCAAATATTGGCTGCATGAGAGGAAATAAATCCCATTTGACCTCCACAATGATTTTCATAAAGTACCAAAAAAGGTCTTAATTCCTCTTGATGACAAGGTCTTAAACGTTGAAAAAAAGGCTTAAAAAAACCTGAAGAAATTCTATCAGTCAATAGAATGCAAATACCAAAAGTTAAAATAATAAAAAAAATTTGTTGATAAGAGTTTTTACGAATTTTCCACAGAATAGTCAATCCAAAGACAAACCAAAGGTATTTTTGAGAAAAAAAATGCCAAACAATTTGAGGTTCAATCCAATGATTTTGATGAAAAAAAATCAACATTTTTTTGTCTAAATAGTCAATATAGTTCACGAATTTTTTATGCAAAATTGGGAATAATGTAATAAAAGACCAATTTTTTTGTAAAAAGGAAAGATATAAAAGTGGAAGTAATCTTCAAGTTCACTTTCAAAGTAGAGCAAAAGCTCATCAAATTTTTTCACATCATAGGATGTGAGTGCTTTGAAGCGTTGTGGATAATTACGTATATCTTCGTATCTCACTGGTTATCAATATTCTTATTTTTTGAATGAATACTCAATTTTGCAATAAACAAAAATCTTGTTCGTTTTATAAAATGATTGTAGTTGGTATATAAGTTCTGTTAATCTGCTTGAATACTTATTGTCTGTTATATCTTGCAAAATAATCATCAATTTCCGGTCTTAGTTCTAAACCAATACGTTCAAAGATGTCAAGTAGGTCTGTATATGCACCTTGTCCACCAAGAAAGTCCCAAAACTCTGCTGCTACTTTTAATTCATGGTGTTTAATGAATGTATAAATGAAAACAAAGCCATTCTGTCTTTACCGAAAAGTCTTACAAATATTTTTGTAAAACTAAATCAATAGAATCTTTACCAGTACCAAAACTAGACTCCCAGTCTGATATTAATGTTTGACGTTTAACTTCAATTTCCTCGGAAAATTTCGTTGGTTCTTCTTTCATTATTTCATCAATAAGATTCAATAATTTATCACAATAACCTACTTCACCTGCAATAAAATCCCATAATTCTTTTCCTATCATAGTTGATTTTGGGTAACCAGTTAAAGTAGATTGAATTTGTGAATTTATTTGTTCTTTTGTCCCGTAAGTCATACCTAGAATAGGAATATTTGAAATTTTATCTTTTATGTTTTTTATGTGTGTATTCAATTGTCTCACTTGTTCAATACTCATTGTATTAGGACTTGATTTTATTTGAAATTGATAATTCTTATTGTTTCTTTTAACTTTCATATCAAAACCAGGAATATCAGAATGTTCGGCACCACTACATAATAATAATCCTTCAACGGTAAAACCCCAAGAAGTTACAATTGAACGAGTAATTTTCTGATAAAAATAAAAAGTTACAACTTCTTTATGATCATCAAAGCCAAATGCTTTTACCAAAAAAGGATTAATAAGCAAACTTTCTAATTGAGTTTTTTGTAATTCTTCAATACTATGACGAACAAAATCTCTGATTAAAACTGATATCCAGAGTTCACTAATTGGTTTATAACTATCTTTAATGTATAGGCTTACAATCTTTTTTAGTTCACTTATTTGTTCATTTGAAAGTTTAGGGTTTCCACTTGAATTCTTAAAATGCGTAAAATTATTTTCAAAACTGGTAAATTTGATTAAAGAACAATCAAAATGATCGGCAATTGCTTTCGCAGATGTGTTCCCAATTTTTTGAACTTTCTTACAGAGATATACAATCAAATTTTCTTCATCATATTTCATTTTTCTTTTCTTTAATTGTGTCATATTCTATTTTTGGTTCAAATAAGATAGATTCACTTTCATTTATTTCTTTTTTGATCATTTCAATATATTCCGGAATAATATCAATTCCAATTGAATTTCGTTTCATTCTTCTTGCAACATGTAAAGTTGTTCCAGAACCAACAAAAGGGTCTAAGACAGTATCAAATTCTTTTGTAAATAATTTAATAAACCATTCTGGTAATTCTTCAGGAAAAGCAGCACTATGATTTTTATTATTACAAACTGTAGCAAAATTCAAAACATTATTTGGATAGACCATTTCACGACCAATCCAATTAGAAATTTTTTTTCCAAAGCCACTCCCATTTTTTGAATTATCTCTAATTTTATCAGTTTCACTAAGTTTTTTTAATCTTTCGTTTACCCAATCCCCAATAGGCACCATAACTTCATCCTGATACATATTAAATTTTTTTGACTTATTAAATTGAATACATCTTTCCCATGCATCTCGAAATCTATTAGGCCATTTCCCAGGATATGAATTTTTTTTACACCAAATATATTCTTCTGTCCATAACCACCCTTGCTTTCT
This sequence comes from uncultured Bacteroidia bacterium, assembly GCA_938006875.1. Taxonomy (GTDB): domain Bacteria; phylum Bacteroidota; class Bacteroidia; order J057; family CALLMJ01; genus CALLMJ01. The sequence goes on along the minus strand of CALLMJ010000041.1, from coordinate 13,454 downwards.
TAACGCTAGAATTAATTCAATCACATATGTATGTCGTTCTCCGTTTTCTGCTTTTTCTTTAATATTTAAAATAAATGTTCCTGTTGGTTTTAAAACTCTTAATAATTCTTTTGAAATACCTAAAAACCAATCAACATATTTTTCAGGCTTAATGCCTCCATATGTATTTTTTCTTCTATCTGCATATGGCGGTGATGTTACAATTAAATCTATTGAGTTGTCATCAATTGTTTTTAAAACATCTTTACAATCACCTAATAAGATTTTTGTATCAATTGTTTTCATAAATTTCGTTAACTTCAATTGCTTCATTAACTTTACAATCAATGTTTTCAATTTTAAAATTATATATTATTTCATCAAAATTGGTTGATATATTTTTAATGTCATTTGTAAAAAATTCAGAATACTTCTTTGCATTCAATTCATTTTCAGCTTGAATCTTCACAATGTATGATTTTAATAAAGTAACTTCAAAAGTTTTCATTATACTGCAAATTTATATTTTGATTCTAAATATACTGTTCTGTTTATTTCAGTTTGAACATCCACTAAGTCATATTTCGTAACCTTGCAATTTCCAATCATAGCATTAAAGGCAGAAACATCATTACCAACGGCATGAATTCCCAACTCGCAAGCCTGAACCATAGTGGTTCCGCTCCCTGAAAACGGGTCGTAAACAATGTCCCCCGGCTTGAAATAAACTTCCGTCTTGAATTTATCGGTGTGGTTGTCAAGGAAATATTCAACTAACTGCGGAATAAATTTTCCTTTGTATGGATGAAGTCTATGGACGTGCTTTGTAGTCTCGGCTTCTTTGTATTGCTCAAATGACAAAGCCCAGTTCAAATCTTCGCCAAGCTGTTCCTTCCATTCTTCTTGACGTGATTTCTTTTGGTTTTTATAATAATTGATTAATTCTTCTTTAATAACTTGAATTGAGCCATTCTCACCTATTTTTTTTATTCTTCCGTATTGAATAAGATAGGAGATATTAGAAGTGGTAACATTTTTTCCTAAATATTCACTAGCCCACTGGCTTGCTTCTTTTATGGATAGTAATTCTGCCATTTTATTTGTTCTTTGTTACTCCGTATTTAATTGTTTTTTCAATAACTTTGATTGCTTGAACTCTTAATTCTTAGCTGCTTTTCTATATAGCTACTTATGTTTAGAAATAAACAATAATACTAAAATTCAAAATCAAGTATTCCTCAAAAAATCTTCATATTGTTTAAAAATAAAATTTGTTTGAATATGAAAATTATTGAGGCAGTTTTTATAATTAATAACCAAAGATTTGTTCCATAGTTAATTCGGTAACTTTGCCATATTGTTCTAAACTTTTTAAATCAATTTTATCTTTTGAACCTAAAATGATATAAGTATTGGGTTTATTTTTAATGTATTGGTTAGCAAAATCACCAACTTTTTTTAAATCTATCGAACCTAATTGTTCATAAATATTTTTTCTGATATCATAATTTAAACCCAGTTTTTGAGCATTTTCATATTGAAAGAGAATATCTGACTTGATGATTCTTTCTGCTTCAATGGAAGTTTTTAAATTATTTAATGCAGCTTGGAAGGAAATTTCAGTTTTAGGCATATTATTTAATAGTTCGTTCATCGCTTTTATAGCATCATGAATTTTGTCAGCTTGTGTACCTACATAAGCAATATTATAAAAAGGTATATCTTTTCTTGATGGTGTTTGAAAATAAGAATATGAAGAATAAGCTAAGGCTTTAGATTCTCTAATTTCTTGAAATACAATTGAAGACATGCCCCCACCAAAATATTCATTATAAGCACGAACCGTTGGAATTAAATCAGGATTATAAGCTCCTGCATTATGTATCCACATAATTTCTGCTTGTACCATATCAAAATGAACAAAAAAGATTTGGTTTTCAGTGGTTTTTAGTCTTATATATTCTTTTTTAGGAGGGATACTTAATGTAGGATTTCCATTATGATATTTATCTAAAACGGGTTTTAATTTAGCAAAATCTCTTGGACCGTAATATAATATTTTGTGAGGGTAATTGGTAAGTTGTTGAACCATATTGAGAAGTTCAGCAGCGGAAGTTTTTTCTAATTCTGAATTAGTTAATGCAGTTAAGAATGGGCTTTTATTTCCATAAATTGCCCAATTATACATTGCGTTTCTAAAAATAAAATTTTTATTTAATTTATTATCCTGACGTTTTTTTAGTTCATCGGCTATCATATTTTTTAGTGCTTCTTCATTAGCAACACAATTTTTTATTAAGTTTTCAAACAATTGAACACCTTGTTCAAAGGATTCATCTAAACCACTTAAATTTACATATACTTGGTCATCAGAAGCAAATACATTGAATTGGCAACCTAATTTATAAAATTCTTTTGCTATGTCTTCAGCAGTTTGATTTTTCGTCCCGAGATATTTTAAATAATTGACGGCTAATCGTATTTTGGGTAAATTTTCTGTACCAAATGGTAAAATATAATACAAACTGAAAAGTTGGTTTTCTTTATTTAAGACGGAATGAACTTTAATTTTTTGAAAATCATTAAAAATAATATCTTTTTGGAAATCTAAAAATAAAGGTTTGATACTGGGAGATTTCATGTTTTCAACATTTTGTAAAAAAGGAGATTTATCATCTCTGTTTAAAGCAACAGGTGTAATAGGGGGTTTTTCAACTTTTACTACTTCCATTTTAGGGCCTACTTTTTTCATTACCATTACATAATTCTCTCCAAAATATTGATTAGCAATTTTAATAATTTGTTCTTTGGTAATTTTACGCATTTCCTTTAATTCGTTTACTGATTCATACCAGTTTTTCTCTTGTGTAAAAGCATTCATTAAAGAATAAAAACGAGAACGATTATCCTCCGCTTCTTTAATTTTATTAATTTCCATATTTTTGATAATAGCAGATACTAAACTATAATCAAATTCTCCTTTTTTTACTTTTTCAATAGATTCTAACAATAATTTTCCTACTTCTTCTAGGGATTGTCCTTTTCTAGGTTTCCCACTTAAATAAAACATACCATAATCTTTCATTTCATAAACTGAAGAGCCAGCAGATAAAACTTTTTGTTTTTTATTTAATTCTAAATCTATGATACCCACGGAAGAGTTACTCAAAATCATATCAATCAGTTGAATAGTAAGCATGTCTTTATGATTGACACCGGGAATTCTAAATGCAATATAAATACTTTCTTCACTTGGGCCGGTAATAGTTTTTACAATAGGTTTTTGAATGGGTTGTTCAGGTTGAAAAGTATAAGGTTTAACGGGTTTAGGTTTCATATAAGAGAAAGCTTTGTCTACTTTTGCAACTGCTTCATCAGGGTCAAAATCACCGCATAATATTACAGCCATATTATTAGGGACATAATACTGATTAAAATATTCCATAATTTTTACTAATGAAGGATTTTTTAAATGTTCTACTGTACCAATTGTAGTTTGAGTACCATAAGCATGATTCTTGAAAATTTCGGATAATAAAGTCTCAAAAATTTTACGATTATCGTTATCTAAAGAAATATTTTTTTCTTCATAAACCGCTTCAAGTTCTGTATGAAATAACCTCATAATAGGCTTTCTATATCTTTCCGCTTCAAAAGTAAGCCATCTATCTAATTCATTAGAAGGAATATCGTTAATATAAACTGTCTGTTCAACAGAAGTAAAAGCATTTGTACCTTCAGCTCCGATAATAGAACACATTTTATCAAATTCATTAGGAATTGCATATTCAGCAGCTAAATTAGAAACGGAGTCAATTTGTTTATAAATAGCTTTTCTAAGATTTTCATCTTTGGTTTGATTATACTTTTCATAAAGAGCAAAAATTTGGTCTAAATAAATTTTTTCTTTATCGAAGTTTTTAGTACCAAATTGGTCTGTTCCTTTAAAAAGCATGTGTTCTAAGTAATGGGCTAAACCAGTATTATCTGCTGGGTCATTTTTGGAACCTGCTTTAACCGCTACCGCTGTAAAAATTCTGGGTTTAGACTTATTCACACTTGTCCAAACTTGTAAACCATTAGAAAGAGTATAGATTCTTACTCCAAGAGGGTCATTGGTTACAAAACTATACTCATATTTGCCATCTTTTGATTGGGCTTTTTGAATTTGAGCTTCTATATTTATGCTCAATACTAAGATTAAAAAGAAAATGATATATTGCTTCATTCTATAAAATTTCAAACAAAAGCAAATATAAATGTTAATTTGGAATGCAATTATTTATGAATGTTAAATAAATTAAAATAAACATTTTGTTAAAAAAAAAGAATGAAACATTTTGTCTAATGAAAAAAACTTCTAACTTTGCTAATTAAAATTAAAAAACGATGAAGTCCGTTTCCATAACATTAAAAAAAATTGAGTGTATCAAAACCAATGAAACAGGAAAAGATGAGTTATTCGTTCAAATTCATGCGAAAGAAAACATAAAAGGTGGTATTGATTTAATTACAACTTGTCCTAAAAATAAAGATGGATATTGGAGTATTAAAAATGGTGATAAATTAGATTTAGATGAAATTTTATTTGTTGATAAAATTCAGCATGGAATTTCCATAAAAATCAATTTTATTGAAGAAGATGTTACGGGTCTTTTAATTCATAAAGCTATTCAAGAATTGATTGATGACCATATAGGAGAAATAACAGTTGTTGCTGATTCTGAAGGTAATAAAAAAATTAATGAAGGGAAAAATACCAAATTAAAAGAACAAAATGGAAATGATTACATTTTTTCTATGACAGGAAGTGGTGCCCATTATTTAGTAACTTTAAGTATTAAATAGCGTAAATTGAGTTTTTTCAACCTTGATACAAAATAAATCTGAAATTGATTTTAAGGAAACTATATGTTTTTTATTTTCTTGGATGAAAAGTTTTATGAACTTCTTTTAAGTAGCTTTTATCTAAATGTAAATAAATTTCTGTGGTTGTGATAGAAGAATGCCCTAACATTTCTTGAACCGCTCTTAAATCTGCTCCGTTCTCAATTAAATGCGTAGCAAACGAATGTCTAAAAGTATGCGGACTAATGGACTTTTGAATATTCGCTTTTAGGGCTAAGTCTTTGATAATTAAAAAAAACATGTTTCGGGTTAATTTTTTTCCTCTGCGATTTAAAAATAAATAACCTTCATTTCCTTTTTCAGCAGTTTGATGATTCCTAACGTTTATTAAATAAAGTTGAATGTATTTTATTGCAGATTGACCTAACGGAATAAGCCTTTCTTTATTCCCTTTACCTATTATACGGATAAATTCTTCTTCAGGAAAATAATTTTGATAAGGAAATTCTACTAATTCAGAGACACGTAAACCGCAAGAATAAGCCAGTTCTAACATAGCACGATTACGAATGCCGAGAGGTTCGTTCATATTACATTGTTCTAAAATTTGGTCTATTTCATAAAGAGATAAAACTTCTGGAATATGACGATAGATTTTAGGTCTATCAATTAACTCAAAAGGGTTTTTAGAAATCCATTCCTCTAATTCCAGCCATTTAAAAAAGGAGTTTAAACTGCTTAAATTTCTATGAATAGAGTAGTTGTTGAGTTCATAATTGACTTCCAAATTCATTAAATATTCTTGAATTTGTAAATAATTCAAAGATTTTAAATCCTCAATATTTTGAACGTGAAAATGTTTAATAAATTTCTCTATATCAGACTGATAGGCATTTAAAGTGTGAGTAGATAAACCTTTTTCAATTTGTAGAAAAAAATAGTAGTTTTGAAATAATTCTTGGAAATTCATGATAAATGTTATAATTTTGGCAGTAATTAATTAAAAAGTTTATAAATCAATGAAAGTTCAGTTATTATTTGTAATGATGTTGATTTTTAGTTTCAACATGGTTTATTCACAAAAATGCGAATGCAAAATTAATGGAAAATCACCAGATTACGTATATCAAAACGAAGCAATGAAGGGTTATTGCGTAATGTTTTTTGAAAAAGAAACAGGTTTTTATTTATGCAGAGATTGCACGCCCAAAAATCAGGTTTTATTAAGTTTTCCACAAAATTTAGATACAAAAACTTATATTGAATGGTTAGAAGTGAATAAAAAAAGTAAAATTACTGCTTCAGAAGCTGTTTTTATTAATGAAGGTTTGAAACAATGGGAAAAAGCCCAAAAAATGATTGGATTTCAAATCACAGCTTCAGGGTTAGGTTATAAAATTATACAACAAGGAAATGGCAAAAAACCAGAGAAAGGTAAAAATGTGAAAGTTCATTATAAAGGAAGCCTTGAAGATGGAACTGTGTTTGATAGTTCTTATGATAGAGGACAACCGTTTGAATTTCCATTAGGTATGGGGCGAGTAATAAAAGGCTGGGATGAAGGCATTCCTTTATTCAATGTAGGTGGCAAAGGAATATTAAAAATTCCAGCAGATTTAGGTTATGGAAGCGCAGGGGCAGGGAATATTATTCCTCCTAATGCTACTTTGATTTTTGAAGTAGAAATTATAAGTGCTGAATAATTTAATAGCCATGAATACTCAATACTCAATCGCAATTCAAAAAAATTTAATACCCAAATCTAGAATTGATGAAGTTAACTTTCAAGAATTAGGATTTGGAAAATACTTCGCTGACCATATGTTTATTGCAAAATACAAAGATGGTGCTTGGATAAGCAATGAAATAGTTCCTTATGGAGAAATTTCGGTTAGTCCTGCTATGTCTGCATTACATTATGGACAAACCATTTTTGAAGGAATGAAAGCTTATAGAAATATTCATGGAAAAATTCAACTTTTTAGGCCTTTGGATAATTGGAAAAGAATGAATGTATCAGCGGAGAGACTGGCTATGCCTCCTGTACCTGAAGAAATTTTTATGGGAGGTTTATTAGAATTACTCAAAATTGACCAAAACTGGGTACCATCGCGTAGAGGAGAGTCTTTATATATAAGACCATTTTATATAGCATCCGATAATTTTGTGGGAATGCGTCCATCTTCTGAGTATTTATTTATGATTTTTAACTGCCCTGTAGCTGCTTATTATGCAAATCCTGTAAAAGTAAAATTTGAAAAAAACTTTATTAGGGCAACTCCGGGTGGGGTAGGCTATGTTAAGATGGGAGGGAATTACGCTCGCTCTATGTTGGCTACCGAATTAGCGAAATCTGACGGTTATGATAACGTAATTTGGTTAGACTCCCAAGAATATAAATATGTAGAAGAATGTGGAACCATGAATATTTTCTTTGTAATCAATGATACAATAATTACTCCACCTACAAGCGGAACCATTTTGGAGGGGATTACTAGAGCAAGTGTAATTGAATTAGCAAAGGATTTAGGCTTTAATGTAGAGATAAGAAAATTATCCAAAGAAGAAATCTTAGAAAGTTATCAACAAGGCAAATTGCAAGAATGTTTTGGTACAGGCACAGCTGCTTCTATCTCCCCAATTGTAAAAATTGGATATGACCAAGATACTAATATTCAATTAATTGACCCGAGTGAATGGAAATTTGTTCCTAAGTTACAAAATGAGTTAAATGCAATTAGAATATCAGAAATTCCAGACCGTTTTCATTGGATTTTTCCAATAACCTAAAAAAATTTTTAAAAAAAATATTTGTATTACTGAAAATGTTTATATATTTGCAATTCATACAGAAAAAATAACTGTTCAAACAAAATGATAATTAGTAACTCTTGCGATATGAAGAAAATATTATTTACACTGCTAACTTTATCATGTTTAGTAGGTGGAAATGTAAAAGCACAAGATCCGCAGTTTTCTCAATTTTATTCTAACAAATTATTATTGAGTCCAGCCTTTGCGGGAACAGGAGTGGGTCCAAGAATAGCCTTAAATTATAGAAGACAATGGGCAAATATTCCTGGATACTACAGAACAATAGCTGCATCTTATGACATGCCATTACAATTTGGTAATACTCGCCATGGTGTAGGTCTTTCTATTATGGCTGACCAAGCAGGTGAAGGGAATTTATCAAAATTAGATGCTGTTTTACATTATGCTTATGAATTAGACTTAGGAGACAACCATGCTCTTCGTTTTGGATTAGGTGGTGGTATTCAACAAGCCTCATTAGATTTTTATAAGCTTCGTTTTAGTGACCAAATTGACCCTAACTTTGGCTTTGTAAATCCCACAGGTGAAGTTAAGCCTGTCGATTCACGTATTATTGAAGATATTAGAGCAGGTGTTACCTATTTTACTAAAAGAGCTTGGTTGGGTTTCAATGCTGATCACATTACTGAACCTAAACAAAAATTTATGTTGGGTGGTGTATCGGATAAGGATATTGTAAAATTACCCATGAAAATGCAAGTATTTGGTGGATACCAATTCCCAATGGGAGGTGAAAATAGTAAAACCAGTATAACGCCAGCATTCTTATTTAAAACACAAAGACCTTTCTGGCAATTAGATTTAGGTTGCTATGTTAATTTTGATCCATTAGTAGTAGGTCTATGGTATAGAAATCAAGATGCAGTAATTGGATTAATAGGTTTAAGATACAACCAATTTAGCTTTGGTTATTCCTACGATTATACCATTTCAAGATTAACCAATCGTGTAACAACAGGTTCTCATGAGATTTCAGTTATCTATGAATTTGAACAATCTCAAAGAGCTAAAAAAATGAGACACAGAACATTACCTTGTCCTAGATTCTAAATTTAGGATGAAATTAAAAAAAAATTAACGTAATTGTCATTGGAATTAAAAAACATATTATTTTTGCAAACAATAAAACACTCTTAATAATCATGAGAAAAAGTCTTTGGACTGTTCTAGCAGTATTAGCAATTTTAAACATCGTTGGATGTAAACAAGACAACATCAACATGGTAGGTAAGTCCAGTACCAAAACTGGCTTAAAGTACAACGATGGAAATTTTGAGGTAAAGAATTATAAAGGTCAGGAAACAGCACCCGGTCTTGTATTCATTGAAGGTGGTACGTTCCACATGGGCGGTGGAGAAAAAGATATAGCTTATGCTATGGATAACCGCGAAAGACAAGTAACCGTTGCTAGTTTCTATATAGATGAAACGGAAATTTCAAATGTAGACTGGAAAGAATTTTTATTCTACATTAATAAAGATTCTGGACAACAAAAATGGGAGTCGTTATTACCAGATACAAACGTATGGATGAGAGATTTGGCATTTAATGACCCCTATCGTGATTATTATTTTCAACATGATGGTTTTAATACTTATCCTGTTGTAGGTATTAATTGGCATCAAGCAAATGAGTATTGTGTATGGAGAACTTCTAAAGTAAACGAGGCGTTATTAGCAAAAGACCCTGATGCGGTTCAATGGCCTGCATATCGCCTACCAACAGAAGCTGAGTGGGAATATGCTGCTCGTGGTGGTTTAGAACAAGAAAATTATCCTTGGGAAGGAAAGTCTTTGAGAGATGCGAATGGTTTTTTTAGAGCAAATCATAAAAGAGGAAGAGGTGATTATGCGGGTAGATCCAATAAAGGTGGTTCTAATTTGCCTGGTGGTTTGAATGATGCTTATATGATTTGTGCTCCAGTAAAAGCTTTCTACCCTAATGATTTTGGTTTGTATAACATGGCTGGTAATGTAGCTGAATGGACTCTAGATACTTATAGACAAATGTCATATGAAGATGTTGAAGATTTAAATCCTTGCCGTCGTCATGGTGTTACACTAGATCCTTACGAGAATGATGATAAATATGATAAGTTGTATTCTTTAATTAATCATGATGATAAGTTTTCTGGGCAGTCATTGTTTTATAATCCATTCCCTACCTATACAAATTCATCTAGTGATAACGTAAAAGTTTATAGAGGTGGTTCTTGGGCAGATATTGCTTACTATTTAACTTGTGGTTCTAGAAGATGGATGTACGCTGATTCTTCTGCTGCAACTGTAGGTTTCAGATGTGCAATGATTAGAGTTGGTAGTCCTTTCTAATATATTTATGAGTAATAAAATGTAAAAAGCCCCTGTAAAGGGGTTTTTTACATTTTTACATTTTTCAATTTATTTACATTATAATTTTGGGTAATTCCATTCAGTGTAAAAAATAATTGATTTTTTTTTGAAATTTTCGTTTAATTTTTTATATTTGTGGTCTTTTATAGCTGAATGAAGATGTATAAAATTTTTCAAAAAGCCTTGCTTTTTTTGCTTATTTTTCAAAGTATTGAAGCAACGCATTATAAAGGTTTAGATGCATGGTACACTTGTTTAGGAAATGGCATTTACAGAGTATATGTTAGAGTTTATGGTGATTGTGCATCTTCTTTAACAGTGGACGATCCTCCCGGTTCAGGTGGTCTAAGTCAAACTTTTATTATGACCCCAGCAAACTGTGCAGTTCCTTTAGGTCCTTGGGTTAAACTACCTTCTCAAATTCCTAATACAGTACCGCCTGATTCTGCAATTTATCCTGATGTTACTCCAATTTGCCCTGGTTCACCAGTTCCTACAAGATGTGCAAGCCCAACCAGTCCTATTCCTGGAACAAGAGAAATTATTTTTTATAGAGATTTTAATTTATCTAATTGTAGTAGGTTTGAAATTAGAATGGGTGGTTGTTGTAGAAATGATGCTATTAGTAATCTTCAAAATCCTGGTAGCCAAGGTATTGGTTATTCTTTAGTAATCAATAGACAACTAGCTTCTTGTAATAGTTCTCCTTACTTTACAGAGAGACCAACGCCCTATTTATGTAGAAATGTTTTAGCATCGATAAATCAAGGTGCTATAGACCCAGATGGTGATAGTTTAGTATTTCGTTTTTGTGCTCCTCAAACTGATAATTTTACAGGAGTACCTTTTAATCCTCCATTAAGTTTTAATAATCCTTTTCCTGCGGCATTTGGAGCGGTATTAGACCCTGTAACGGGAACTATCACACTAACTCCTACTTTAAACAATTGGAACGGTGTTTTTGCGATTTGTGTTGATGAATATAGAAACGGTGTTTTGATTGGTACAATTTCTAGGGATATGCAGGTAACCGTTATTGATTGTAATGCATTATCTGCATCATTTGGTTATGGTCCTCAAACACCTCCTGTTGCATCAGGTATTAATGGTACCAATCAATATACAGACACTGTTTGTGTAGGTGATAATATAAATTTTTTTATTAGAGCTTTTGATCCTGATAGTGATAAAGTTTTAATGAATTGGAATAATGCTATACCTGGTGCATCATTTATAACTTCTAACGTTTTTGTGGATAGTAATATTGCATATTTTAGTTGGACACCAACCACACCAGGTACTTTTACTTTTGTTGTGAATGTTACGGATAACCATTGTCCTTTGCAAGGTTCTAATCAATTTGCTTATACTATTGTTGTGCCTCCTAAACTTGATACTTTGTCTTATTCAACCACTGTTCAATGTAATGATGTACTCTTTAATGTAGTACCATCAGGTGGTATTTTACCTTATACCTATAACTGGGTAACTAGTAACGGAACAAGTTCTAATCAAAATCCTACATTTACCTATGGAGGTCCTGGGGATTATCCCATTCAACTGATTATTACTGATAATGCTGGTTGTACTTTTGTAATAAATGATACAGTAACAATTACACCAGATGATGGTGTGTTTATTAATGCTGGTATTGATTTATCTTATTGTTCCGGTACTGGTCCTTTTTCAATAGGTTCTAATCCAACTCCTAATCAAACTTATTCATGGTCTCCAACAACTGGACTTAGCAATCCAACAATAGCAAATCCATTAGTGGATTTATCCAATTTAACGGGCTCACCAATTTCTGTTGATTATGTTTTAACCGTTACGAAATTCAACTGTGTTGTGACAGATACTGTTAATGTAACGGTATATCCTGTTCCACAAGCTACGATAACTGCAAATCAATCAGTTTATTGTATCGGCGAAACAGTGAGATTAGAAGGACCTGCTGGTATGTCTTCATATATATGGAATACAGGTGATACAACACAAGTTATTGAATTTATTGCAACTAACTCCGTTAGTGTTTCATTAGCTGTTGCTGATAATGGAGCATGTTTAAGTCCTTATGTTAGTTATTTTGTTCAAGTTTATCCACGTCCTACCGCAAGTATTGCTGGTTCTGATTCTATATGTCCTAATCAAAGTATTATATTAACAGCATTTGGAGCACAAAATTATGAATGGAGCACGGGTGCAACGACTCCAACTATTAATGTAACACCTTCTTCAAATGGCTCAACTTATTGGGTTATACCTATCAATAATGGTTGCCCCGGAGATACAGTTTTTAAAACTATATATTTTTATAATGTACCCACTCCTAATGTTATTCCTGCTAACGTAGCAGACCAGTGTATTGAAGGTAATAGTTTTACGTTTACGGCAACTGGTGGAGATAGTTATTTTTGGGATTTAGGATATGGTGCTTTACCTGCTGTATCCACTCAATCTTCTGTTAATGTAACTTATTTAAGTCCCGGACCGAAAGAAGTAAAATTAGTTGCTTATAGTAATGGTTGTATAAGTGATACAGTAAGAAGAAATTTTGTAATAAATCCTAAACCTCAAGTAACTTTCCCGGTTCCAAATCCTCAATGCTTTGCTGGTCATGCTTTTGATTTTGATGGGCAAGGAATTTGGGGTAGTAATCCCAATTTTAGATGGGAATTTGGTACGAATGCTACTCCTCAAACTTCTACTCAGGAAAATCCACAAAATGTGAGATTTAATTCCCCTGGTACTTATCCTATAACCTTTTATGTAATTGAAAATGGGTGTACCTCTAATGTAGTAACTAACAATATAGTTGTTTATCCTACTCCTGATGCTCCAACGGTTACTGAGGATAGTATTTGCCAAGGTTATGCAACGGTAATTTTTGCTAATTCTAATGACCCTAATCTACTCATTGAATGGTTTACTTCTAATAGTGCACAAACTCCATTCTTTATTGGTAATCAATATTATACTCCACAATTGAATAATTCAGTTACGTACTATTTAGGAACCATTAATTCTGATAGTTGTAGAAGTGTAACAAGAACTCCATTGAGAGTAAAAGTTTATCCATCTCCTTCAATTCAAATCACTGTCTCAGAGGATAGTGTTTATTTACCCAATGCAATTGTTCAATTCAATGCGAACGTACCCAATAACGTAAAAACTTGGTTATGGACATTTGGAGATGGAGCTCAATCTACTAATCCTAATCCTGTTTATCAATACACGCAGGAAGGTAATTACAACGTAACTTTAACAGTAGTGGACTCTAACGGTTGTATTAATTCCGTAGTTAAAAATCAGTTAGTACATGTACTAAAAGATTTGCGTGTGTTAATTCCTTCTGCATTTACTCCGAATAACGATGGTATTAATGATGAGTTTTTTATTACATCTAAATACATAACTTCTATTCAACTGATTATTATGAAT
>CALLMJ010000040.1 GCA_938006875.1 uncultured Bacteroidia bacterium | reverse complement strand
CTTATAATTTATAATTTTATTGACTTAAAGAGGATTATATGTTTCAATATATACAATTTTTAGCCACAGCTGTTTTGGTATTTGGTGTTAGGTTTGGTACAGTGAATTTTTTAAATGCACAAATTTTTTACGATGATTTCGAGTATGATGTGGAGCGGGAAGCGTCAAACATAGAAAGGATGTTTCAGTCGCATGGCTGGATTGGAGTCAAAGCAAACAATTCAAATTATGGTCGAGGAGCAAGCTATATCTACACTAAATACGATACTACACTGAATTCCCGGGTACTGGTTTTAGAAGCCTTACCTTCGACTGCCCAACCGAGGGGGTATTTGAGTATTGCTTCGCCTGTTATATCGTTATCAGTGGGACGCAAGTATGAGTTGCCTCCCGAATAGCTTTCCTTCAGCACGCCGGCAGCGATTTTCAGCGCAATATCGAGGCTCAGCGTATCGAGAGAGAAGTGCTGCCTTGTGTCAATTCCCGCCGCAGCCTCAATAGTCATCACCTCGCTCGTCTTCCAGTCATTTGAAGCGGACTGGGAGAGCGAAAGGGAGAGGCGGGTTTGGGAGAGGGAGGGATAAAAAGAACAATAGATTATTAATAAAACTAAAATTATATTTCTAATCATTTCAAATTCATTAATATTTTTGTTCGTAATTGTTTAAATCACAAAGAACATGAAATTATACCTTTTCCCATCGTTTTTAATGAATAATTCAGTTGATATTATAATCCTGAAGTAACCATCGTTTATTCTTCCATTCATTCATTAATTTTATTTCGCCATCTTTAAAATCCAATATATAGGATTTTAATAATTGATCATTTGATTCATACACGCCTTGATAAATAAGTTCCCCGGTAAAATCATAAATTTCAAATATTAAATTAAATACCTGATTATATGATTGTGAAAATATCAACAAGATATTTTCCTTTGTCAATCTTATATCAAGTAATTTAATTTTTTTTTCTAAATTCAAAAATTTTGTTAGAATCTCTGAAGATTTAAGTTCAGTAATTAACGTATCTGAATTAAACAACTTACCTATTTTTAAAAATCGATCTAATGCTATTAAATAATTATTAGCATTAGTTGCATAATATATTATGTTCGGATAATAGTTTTGTTGATTATAATCCATATTAAATTTGTTATAATTCATAAAAAGCTTTTTAGACCAATTGTTTAAATTTAATATAACAAATTGATTAGGAAACTTACTATAATATGAATATATTGTATCTTCAATATAATAATTAATATATTTACAAAGAAGTTCATTCTCCGAATAAGATATGCATTTATATAAATAAATACTATCTTTATCATCAGTTAAATTTTTATTACTTAGCATAATAAATTTACCATCAATAAGTTTAAACGGATATCTTCCCCGTGAAAATACAAATGTAGGTTTCTTTTCATTTTCTATTATTTTTCTTTCCGCTTTATTAAATAAATTGACGAATACTATTGTATCATTGTTTGATATAATTAGATCATTAAAACTAACAAAATCATCATCACTTATATTAAAACCAGTCCAGGCTATATTTTCCAATGAATCATTTAAATTAGCAAAATAATATTTATACTCAATTGGTGGATCAATGTAACCGATTAGATTACCGTTTAGTGTAGAATATTTTAAAATTCTATTCAATGTATGATCAAGGAATACGATAAAATTAAGTGGCTTATTCAAATAAGGAATACTAATATTACTTATAATGACAGAATCATTTTCAATGAGTGAGATAGATTTAATAATCTTAAGTTCTTTTATAGCAAAAGCTTTTGAATTTACAATTAAATCAAAATCTTCGATTGGATATATATTAAAATTATTCTTTTTATATAATATTTTACCAACACTATCAATTAAAAAAAATGTGCATAAGATAGTATCATTGCTCACAAAATTGTTACGGATATAATTTTCTATGTCTAAAATAAAATAAGATGTTTTAAATTTCATTTTAAAAACTTTTTGATCATTAGCATCATCCACATCAGACTCAAGTATTGTAATTGTACTACCATTTAGTTTTAATGACTCAATTTTAGAAACATAATGATTTACAGAAGCTATAACACATTTGGTACAAATATTTTTTTTTATAAAAAAAGCAAAGTTTAATTTATTTTTATGAAAGTCTTTTGCTTGTATCGAATTTATTGGATTTTTTACAAGTAATTCAAAGTTAAAAATATTATTCTCCTTACATGGTAAATGTAAGAAAATAATAAATAATAAGAATAAAATATAAATTATTTTCTTTATCATGATTCATACCTCCATTTAGAAACAATTTGCGTTAAATAATTAAAGAGCTCGAAAAAAATCTTTCGAGCCCTTTTATCTGTGTGCTATTCTGTAACAGCATTCAGCCACTCATTATAATCTGTATATATAGTACAACCATCTGTCTCTAATGTATAAATATCTCCAACTAATGAAGCCGGATAATGAACTTCTCCATTGATAAATCCCTTACCTGTTGTTATTGGATTTTGATTATACATATTGAAAAAATAATTTGTGGCGAATAAATAACCTGGGGGTACTGGACCTAAGGTTGTTTCCATCTGTAATTCAACAATTATTTTCCCTTTTCCCAATATAATTCGATTTATTCCATCTCCTCTAATTACAACGCATTCCCATGGTGGTGGATCTGTACAGGTAATTGTTGTTTTAGTTTTAGGTTCGGCTTTAACATTATTAAAATTCAACGTTAAAAAGCATAGGCTAATTAATATTAATAAATAAAATTTTCATCTCAAATCTCCAATAAAATAATTAAACATATTTTTTTATTTTTGTATATAATGTTCACTTCCGATTTGGAATTGAACGACAATGGCGCCGGCAGGAATGTTTACGGTGCAGTGCCGGATAGCATTGCTTCCGGCTTTTTAATATTTTTTGTTTTAAGTCAGGCAAACGCTGAAAGTCAGTGCCTGACTGGCTTCCGAGGGAATTTGAGTTGCATAGCGGCTCCTTTCGTTTGTTGTTTTTTTAAATGTGAACAGACGAGGACGTCTGTTTTACTTTACAAAAATAACATATTATTTAATTAACAACGTAAGTTTTTATAAAGTAAACTACAATTCAAAATGATTATATATATATCCTACTCCTTGTCTTGTCTCGATTAGAATAAGCTTGTCTCTGTCCGGCTCAATGGCTTTGCGAATGTTTTTAATATGCTCGCGGAGAATTTCAAAATTTAATTCATATCCTTCGCCGAATAGATCTCTTAATATTTTTTCCCGTTTAATTAAATTATTCGGTTTTTTTACTAAGTAAGATAAAATCTCGAATTCCTTTTGGGGCAGGCGGAACCTTGTCCCACGGGCAATAATAATTTCATTTTCGAAATCAACTCGAGAACTTTCAGGTATATGAATCATACAATAATTACCAGTACATTCGTATGTTTCCTGAATCTCATTTATTACTTTCTTAGGCGTGGACTGACAATCAAATATACAAAAATAAACAATATTTACACAACAAGAAAAATGACCACCTATATAATCATAATAAAATGTTCCCTCTAATGTGTAAGGTCCAGAATAACCATCCGAACAATCATCAGCGAACGTCGGCATTATCGCTATTATAAACTATGAAAAAACAACCAAAAGACAAATAAACATTTTCATAAGAACCTCAGCAAAAAAGTTTGACAAAAAATTAATTTGCCACACAAACGGAGATTCGCTATTTTTGTAATTTATCAGAGCATGCATTTTTCAAATGTCTGCAAGTTTTATAAAGCCTGCTAACCTGCTGTTTGCGGGCTTTATTTATAATAAATTTTCAAATCCAATACAAATATAATATTATTTTTTTGCAAATTTTTTTTTGAGGTCAACCTAAATATTTGAGTTTGTAATTATGCTCGCTTATTACGGCTCGCTTTATCAATACTTGAAGACCCACATCAATTCATAAAAACCAATAAGATAGAATCTGAAACAATTTTATAATAAAAGAGAAATGCAAATTTTCAACCCACCTAACTCGTAATTCGTAATTGATAATTCGTAATTCACAATCCTCTCGCCAAAGGGGGGTATAGATCTTGAGTTTCTTCTTATATAAATGTCCCTAATGATAATCTTTAAAGAGATAAAGCTAACCCCAGTACCGAAGATTAATAAACATTTCCTTTGTTGGATAATTCAATGTCATAAATGAATCTATTTGTATACTGTAGTGTAATTGTGCTAATATTTAAAATAGAATAAATCATAATATTTTGTTTACAATTTCCAAATTTGTAATAATCTGTATTAGTAATAGATAAAATAAAAGC
>CALLMJ010000039.1 GCA_938006875.1 uncultured Bacteroidia bacterium | reverse complement strand
AAACTATCCGGTTGAAGTCCTTTAAATAATTGTTTCCATTCAATATAATGACACTCGTTTCTATAAAGGGGATTAAAATTGAATCTTTCACAAAAAATTGCGTTATTCATTGGGGATATTAATAATTTTCTTCCATCGTTGATAATGGTAGGTGTAAAAATGAGCATAGGAATTTGGGCATTCTTCTCAGCAAAATAGTAATCACCTATTGTTTTATGACTCCAAAATTCTGTATTATAAACTAATTGATGTTCAAAATGATAACCTCTTTCTTTTCTATAAGTTTGATTTTTAATTTCTACGTATAAAGGTAGCGTTAATAACTGGGTAGCAGTAGAAAAACTTATTCTATTTAAAATATCCTTGGATATTTTGTTTTTATGGATAGAAGAAATTTTTTGTTCCAATGAAAAATTTTGTGCTAACATTTCACGATAATAAGAAGAACCTATCATGCCACCAGACGCTCCTGTCATAAGATAAAGATGTTGAGAAAACTTGTTTTGAGTAATGGAATCTAAATATTGTAAACAAGATACAGTCCATAAAGCAGAACGAGAACCTCCACCCGATGAGCATACTATGAATAAGTTCGGTTTTTGTTTATTAGTTTTTTTTTTCCATGCAAAAAATCTTGATTGATGTTCTTGAAATGATTGTTGAATTTTTATGCTATCACTTTGTGAATGTATAAATTGATAATCATAAGTTACTTTTTCATTTTGAGGGTATTGTAAACCAAAAGCAAAAGATGTAGGTTTCCAACCACTGATATCTCTAAACCAAAATAAAAAAAATAGCAATATAATCAATACAATGATACCCATTTTCCGAAACCAAAATAAAATAGCTCCATAAAACATTAATAAAAAACTAAAAAGCATTAAATAAGATGCGGCAGCTGGAATTTGAATAAAAGGAACTTCTGAAAATAAGGATAGTAACGAAAGTAAAACAAAAACCGTTATTTGAAAAAATAAAGCATTATTATGATTCTGGCTTAACACTCTCAAAAATCTTTTTTTATCTTCTTCATCAATAGGGTGAACACGAATTCTTTTCAGTTGAATAGACAAAAATGTACGCACATAAAAATCAGTAGTTTTTTTATATAAAAAAGGTCTTCTAGCTATTCCAAGCGGGTCTGATAAATCTTCAATGATTCTTTTTCCAAGTATTTTTTCAGCATTTTTATTGGTTAATTGAAAATACCCAGAAACTATTAGTATCCAAACAGTTCCACCTAGAAATAATCCTAAAACCAATATCCATGGAGAAGATTGATGAAAAAACTCTTTTTGATGAGATTGAAAATGAAATAAACTCACCATATAAAAAATCCAAAATAATCCGGGCAACAAAGAATTATTCAAACAAAATGTTAAAAAGGGTTTTCTTTGTGTTGCTAAAAAATAAAATTTAGGACCATCTAAAATATAATTGGTAAGATGATAAGAAACTGTAAAAGCTCCTAAAAATAAACCTACCCAAAAAGTAGAAACAAAATTAATATTTCCTTGATAGTCAGGATCTAAAAATAAATAAGGACCGCCCAAAGAAACTAATAAGTATTGACCTACTACTCCAAATAAAAATATCCATAAAAGAACAGCTAAGGGATACCTCCTAATTTGAGATGCTAATAATCTCGTTGGTAAAAAAAAATATAAATCAACAATAATTTTTTTTAGAGCAGGTAACCAATACCTTTTGTTCATAGCAAAAATGATTATTTAATTCCTAATAATTCTACATAAAAAATCAAAGTAGAATTTGCAGGAATTTTATCTCCCATGGCTTGGTCACCATAGCCGATATTAGGAGGAATAATTAAAATTGCTTGACCACCCACTTTTAATTTCGGAATGCCTTCATCCCAGCCTTGAATTACCTGACCTTTTCCTATTACGGTTTCAAATGGTGCTCCTCTTTCAAAGGAAGAATCAAAAGTATTTCCATTAGTTAAGGTTCCATGATAATGAACCAAAACAGATTGTCCAGGCATAGGGTTATTTCCACTGCCTTCTTTCACAATATAATATTTTAATCCGCTTGGTGTAGTTACAATTTTTGAAGAATCTTTAATTTGCCAAGGAATAAAACTTGATTTTGTTTCAGTACTAGTGCTGGTATTTTCAATAGGCGTGTAATAAGTTTGTTCTGTTTTTTTTTGACAACTTATTACATAAAAACCTACTAAACAAATAGTTATAATTTTTTTCATTTTAATCTCTTTTATTGCAAAGATATGCGAAAAATATATTCAGGCAGCAAAAAACCATAGTATATTGCACAAAGAGTAAAGTAAAATTAAAAAATTCTATAACTGTTTTGTTATAAAACCACATTGTATTTTAAAAGAGTTAGAATTACGGGTGCTGGTAACGTAGGAATTGGTGCCACCGCACCGGCTGTTAAGTTAGCGGTAAATGGTAATGGTACTGATGTCTACTCAACAGATGCTTGGATTGAAAATAATATGCACGTTCAAGGTAATGAAGTTCTTTCACAAGGAGGAAGAGGACGCTTAAGAGTAGGCTCTGCTTGGGGATATAGCGGTATTTATACAGATGTAAGTTCAACAAGCCAAGCGAATGATTTAGTTTTAGGTGCTTCTTCTGGATTAGTAAGAGTAGGTAATGATGGCGCTGGTCAGAACTTAAAAGTATCAGGACTAGAAGGAACAGGAAATAGAATCGTTTATGCAGATCCAAATGGTATTTTAAGAACTACAAGTAAAAATGTTGCTTACCTGCAACACCGTCTTATAGTTAATCATGATAATTCTAATGTGGGTTGGAGGGTTGTAGGCCCAGCTTCTACTAACATGGAAGTTAGAACGGGTGATGTTATTGCTGTAACTATCTCCTTGAAATTTAGATGGACTGGTGGTTCAGGTGGTGATCATCCTTTCTTTGGAATTCGTATTAATAATGGTACTTGTGGTACCGATATTGTGGATGCTATTCATCATGGTACAGCAGATGACTATCCAAGAGGTCAATGGCAAACGGTTGCTTATCAATATGTCTGGGTAGCTACTTGTGATGGCACTGTAAACTTCAACGTTATTTGTGATAATAATACTGATGCTGATGATAACTCTCAATATCAAGATATAGTTTTAGTCGCTACTAGACATTAATTTATTATTCTCCAAATCCAAAATCAACCACAAGTTGCTTTGAAATAAGCAACTTGTGGTTTTTTAGGGTTTTCAAATTAAACCTTTAAAGAAAAATTTTTGTTAATACGCTAAAAATAAAGTAATTTTGTTTTATGATTTCACAATTTTTAACTGAAAAACGTTACCAACAACAACTCAATTCTTCAGAAAAAAATATTTTAGATAAAGTCTTGAATCATCAAAGAATAAATGATGAAGAGGCTTTATTTTTATATGAATCCAAAAATTTACCTTTTCTTGCTCAGTTAGCCAACTATATCCGAAGACAAAAACATGGTTTAAATACTTATTTCAATAGAAACTTTCATATTGAACCTACTAATATTTGTATATACGATTGTAAATTTTGTTCTTATTCAAGAGCCATAAAAAAGAAAGATGAGGGTTGGGAATATAATGAAAATGAAATGTTGGAAATGGTAAAATCTTATGATAACCAACCCGTTACTGAAGTTCATATAGTAGGAGGAGTTTTACCACAGTATGATTTACTATTTTATGAGAATTTGTTTAGAAATATTAAAAAGCATCGTCCTGAACTTCATATTAAAGCATTAACTCCCGTTGAGTTTCATTATATATTTAAAAAAGCTAAGGTTTCTTATAAAGAAGGCTTACAAATTCTTAAGAATGCAGGTTTAGATTCTATACCGGGTGGTGGAGCAGAAATTTTTCATCCAGAAATTAGAAATCAAATTGCAAAAGATAAAGCTAATTCAGAAAATTGGTTAGAGTTACACAGAACTGCTCATGAACTTGGTATTCGTTCTAATGCAACTATTCTCTATGGTCATATTGAAAAATATTGGCATAGAGTAGATCATTTACGTCAATTGAGGGAATTACAAGATGAAACCAGAGGCTTCCAAACTTTTATTCCTTTAAAGTTTCGTAACAAAGATAATGAAATGAGTTATCTGCCAGAAGTTTCTATTATAGAAGACCTCAAAAATTATGCTGTATCCCGAATATATTTAGATAATTTTGACCATATCAAAGCATACTGGGCAATGATTGGTAGAGAAACTACTCAAATAGCATTGGATTATGGGGTTGATGATATCGATGGAACAATAGATGATACTACAAAAATCTATTCCATGGCAGGTTCTGAAGAACAATCTCCTAAAATGACTACTCAAGAAATTGTGGATTTGATTCATTCTGTAGGTTATAAAGCCGTAGAAAGGGATACACTTTATAATGTTATTCAAGATTTCTCTAATGAAAATTCTTTGGTTTCATGAACCCTAAACAAGGAAAATTACAGATTATTCACTACCGTGATAAATGTATTGGTTGTAATGCTTGCGTAGAAGCTGCCCCAGAAAGATGGGCTATATCCAAAAAAGATGGTAAAGCAGTTTTATTAAAAGGAATAGAAAAAAAAGGTATTTATACCATTACAACCCATTCCATGGAATATGAAGCGAATTTAGAAGCCGCAAAAAACTGTCCAGTAAATATTATTCAACTGAAATTATTGTAATTAAAAGTATGAATTTTAAAATAATAAGTAAAATCATGGAATGAATTTGAATCAGTATTGATACTTAACAAAGGAGCTACTCCTAATACAATCGCTAAACTTTTATTTACCGTAATGGTTTTTGCAATTTCATGTGTAAAAGTATCATATTTTGGGTCTTTTAGACCTTTCCATTGTGACCACAAGGTTAAAATACTTCCCCCTATCATCAAATGAATGAAAATGATATGAAGGATAAAAGAAAATACTAACAAAGTTACCAATTAATTTATTTGTTTCTCTCTAAATAAAAAAATTCCTTTAAATAATTTGCATTTTTGAGTCAAAAAGTTCCATTTTTTATGGATTGTTTCATAATAACTGGGCAATTCTTATAGGATTAAGTTTCTTGGGCAATTCTAATTTTATTTCTTGGCGAGTTTCTTTTGCGTATGGATAAATATTCACCCCAACTAAAATATTTTGTTGATTTTGGTAGCTTGTAATGATTTTCTGTAAATTTTCTAAAGATTTTTCTGTAAATATTTTCCACAAATCATTTTGATCTAACGTTTTCCAAAATAAAAGTTGTTGAAAAATTTGAGTTGTATAACTTTGAGTCAGCTTTTCAATTGCATAAGAACCTCTCAAAGGGTCTGAAACTTTATCTAAATAAGATTCATGTTTTAAGAGTTTTAATATATTAGAACTGATTCTAACGCTAAATTCTTCTTTGTAATTCAAATCATAGGGCAAAATCGTTAAAAAATGGCAACCTCCTAAAACTGCTGATACAGCTTCTGATGTTAAACGAATGAGATTATTTTCAAGATGTAATAAAGATTTATTGATTTCAGCAGTTTTTATCCAAAGTTTAATATTTTGAAAACCAAAATTTTGTAGGATATAATTTAAAGCACGAACCTTACTAATTTCAGCATAGAAATTATTGGATACAGAGGTTTTTAATACAATGGAAAGGTTTTTAGGTATTTTTTCCAAAATAAAAAGCCCCAAACTTATAGCATCAATATTGTTAGAGCCTGATTCTTGTAAATAAGATAAATCTAAAACCCAGCCCTTAAACTTTTGAACTAACTCAGGAATTTCTGGTAGTATTTTAGGAAAATGATTTTCTTGAAAAAAATCTTGAATTAAAATATAGGCATTATCTAATGGTGGTTGAGCTTTTAATGTTTGATAAGGTAAAGATAAAAATAGAGTTTGATAAGCATTTTTATCATCATGAAAAGTGGACTGGGTTTCCAAAAATCCGATTTCTGAAAGTGGAAAATCATAGTAAGATACATATTCCGGAAAAACTGTTTGAACGGGTTGTTCTAAATCTTGGTGAGCATGATAAACAGGGGAAATTTTAATTCCATCATCGTTTTTTTGAATTAAAGATTGATATTCAATATCTTTTAGTTCTTTTTGAATAATTTTGAGCCATTGTTCTGAGTTAGGTAATGGAAATAAATCTTTCAAATTCATTGGACGAAATTACAAAGTTTTTTGAATATTTACTAACATATCCTTTACCATTTCAGATAAATCATATTGATGTTTCCAATTCCAATCTAAGCGAGCTACGGAATCATCAATGGATTGAGGCCAAGAGTCCGCAATAGCCTGGCGAAAATCTGGTTGGTAACTAATTTGAAAATTAGGGATATGCTTTTGGATTTCTTGAGCTATTTGTTTTGGAGTAAATGAGAAACCTGCCAAATTATAAGAAGAACGAACTTTAATTTTATCTTTGGGTGCCTGCATTAATTCAAGTGTAGCCCGAATAGCATCAGGCATATAAATCATAGGAAGTTCCGTATTTTCGGATAAAAAGCAAGTATATTTTTGATGTTTTAGGGCTTCATGGAAAATATGAATGGCGTAATCCGTAGTTCCACCACCGGGAGGAGCAGAATATGAAATAATACCAGGATACCTTAAACTTCTTACATCTAAACCTTTCTTCAAATAATAATATTCGCATAAACGCTCTCCCGTAAGTTTTGTAATACCATACATAGTGTTTGGGTCCATCACACAAAATTGTGGAGTATTAATTCTCGGAGTATTTGGACCAAAAGCAGCTATGGAAGATGGCCAAAATACTTGTTTAATTTTTAAATCTACTGCAATATCTAATACGGTCATTAAACCGTTCATGTTGATATTCCATGCCAATGCAGGATTTTTTTCACCTACAGCAGATAACAATGCAGCTAAATGATATATCTGGGTAATTTGGTATTTTTTAATAACATGAATAATCTGTTCAGCATTAAGGACATCAATAATTTCTGTTGGAAAACCAGCATCTTCAAGGGGTTTTATATCTGATAAAATTATATTTTGAGTATCAAAAAGTTTATTCAGAGCAGAAGCTAATTCTTTACCGAGTTGTCCACCTGCACCTAAAATTAAAATTTTTTCCATGTTGAAAACGATCGAGTATATTTTTTTGCAAAACTACGGGTTTTTATTAGTTTATACAAATTGTAACACTAACAAAAAAATTTATGAATTCATTAATTCTAAATGTCTTGAAATCTAGAAATATTTTCTAATACTTTGGTTCTTCCACACAATGAACAACATAACTTTGATTTTCTTGTTTAAAAAAAATTAAAGTATCTAAATTACCTTCTAAAATTTTCCATTTTTTCCTAATTTCTTCAACTTTTAAAGGAAAATGCCTTTTTAATACTTGTGCTTTGAATAAATTTAGTTTTTTTTGGTAAATCTCAAATTCTTTTATAGTCATAATTTTGATTACTTTTTTTAATTTACCATAATAATTTTTAGGTTTTTGAGGAAGAAATAAAATTCCATCATGTTTAGAAGTCAAAAATCCTTGCGTTTGATTTTGTAAATAAATTAAGGTATGTGTTTTAACAAAAGTTACATCAGGAATTAAAATCCATTGATAATCATCAAAACTCAAATCAGAATAAAGTTCATAAGTACTATTTGACTGCAATTCATAAACAAAGACATTATTTTTTTGTAAAATAGAAAGTCTATATTTTGGAGTATTATCATATTCAAAATTAAGAATAACTAAAATTTCTTTACATTCATAATCTTTTGAAATTACCCAAATCCATTCTATGTTTTGAAACCATTTTAAAAGTTCTTGAATTTCAATCATAGGTGAAAGTTTTATTAAAATTTGATTACTTATTTGATTTAAGGAGGGTAAAATTTCAAAAATATTTGGAGAACAATCTTTAGGATGATAAACTTTTTTTTGTTGTACTTTTCGTGAAGGGTCTAAATAAACTAAATCAAATAATGATGTATTATATGACAAAAAATTTTCTGCTATATCCTTCACAAATTTAATATTTTGAAACCCTAATTGATTAGAATTAAATTGAAGTAAGCCTATTAAATCTGGATTTGTTTCAACAGCAATAACATTTGAAAATTTTTTTGCAAAAGCCATAGTATCAATGGCTAAGCCAGCAGTCAAATCTAAAAAAGAATAACCTTTAAAAAAACTTGCTTTATGTTCAGCAACTTGTTCATCAGTTGCTTGTTCACAAACAACACCTTTGAGTAGTCCGCCTGAATTGATGAGTTTAGGAAATTTATTTTCAAATTTTTTTTCATTCATGATAACCTCAAAAACCCATAAAGCAATCCGATTATTGTCAATATTTTTTCTTAAAATGCTTTGTAATTGAAGAGGGTTATTTACTAGTTGGTTTGAATATTGAAGTTTTAACTCATAAATTTTTTTAAAAAAATCTTCATGGAACATGATTTTCGTATTTTTAAAAATTGTATCTTTGCAAAAAGTTTACAAAAAAATGAAAAAAACGATTGCAGCTATCGCATTAACAGCAATAATTTTTATTGGATTACAGTCTTGTGTAGGCAGTGGTGGTATGTATAAAAGCAAAGAATGCTTCGGACAAAAACCTAACAATCACAAGTTTCAATAATTTCTTTTTTAACATTTTAACAATAGAAATTAATTTTTGTTTTGATAAGTATAGCCTTCTTTTAAGGCTTATTTTTCTTATTTGTAAAGCAAATATTTTTTTCGTATTTGTTTAAAATCATTAATTCCTTTTTGCCAACTTTGCATGATTTCATGAGAATGAACTTTATTTTCAATTTGAGATTTTAAAGTTTTATTTCCTACCAATTCGTAGAAATAATTTTTAAAAAAAGGTTCTTTGATTTTAGGGTAGAATTTTTGGTATTCTTTATACTCATGATAAAAATTTTGCAAAAGTTCCAATCCAATTAAAAAAAGCGTATCAGAATTTTGGGGGATTTGGTCTAAATACAAACCAAAACAAGCTTGATTTTTATACATAGGATTCTTGGCTATAATAGAATCCGATTGTGGAATAAATTTTTTTACTAAAAAAGAATACCCCAAAATTTTAATATCAGACTGGGTTCCATCTAAAGAATCTTGTATATAAATTTTTTGTAAAGCTCTATGGTATGGAAAACCCACCAATTGAAAAGGAGTATTTGTGCCTCTACCTACACTCACATTAGTACCTTCATACCAACACAAAATTGGATACCATTCAGCAGCTTCTGGAGTTTTTAAATTTGGAGAAGGTGGAAACCAAGTTCTTTGAGTATCCTTCCAACGCATAGCATGCTGATAATTTTCACACTTTATGATTTCCAATTTACATTTTATTCCATTTTTTAACCAACCTTCCTGATTAACCATTCTTGCATATTCTCCAAAAGTCATTCCATGAACAATTGGAATAGGATGTATCCCTTGAAAAGATTCCATTCCAGGTTCTAAAACAGGTCCTGCAACATAAAAACCATTAGGGTTTGGTCTATCTAAAACCATAAAAGTTTTACCATTTTCTGCACAAGCCTCCATCACATAAACCATTGTAGTTAAATAAGTATAAAACCTACAACCCACATCTTGAATATCAAACAAAACAATATCAATACTATCTAAATCCTCCGAATTAGGTTTCATTTTTTTTCCATACAAAGAAACCATAGGAATACCCGTTACAGGGTCTAAACTATCTTTAAAATACTTACCAGCTTCCAGAACGTTTCTAAAACCATGCTCAGGAGCAAAAATTTTCGTTATTTTAATATTTTTTTTAAGTAAAGCATCAACAATGTTGATAGTATCATTTACCAAGCTAATTGCATTGCAAACAATTGCTACCTTTTTATTTTTTAGTTTTTGAATATCATCTCTCAATAAAACCTCACTTCCGTAGATGGTTTTGGTTTCAAAAAATATTTTTTTGATAATTTGATGGTCATATTTAGGTTTACAAGCAAATAGGAGTATCAAAACTTGGAGAAATAAAAAACTCAACTTCATATATAAAGAATGGCAAAATTAATACAAAATATTTATATGAAAACTATGAATATGGATATAAAGATTTGGGCGTTTCTCTTTTGCCTTTGTCAAAGGGTCTGGCTGCTACGTTTACACTGAGCTTGCTGAAGTGGGTTTCGCTTCGTTTCAGTATTTCGGCAAGATAATATATCACAATATTTTTTCCACATTTAAAAAAATGGAAAAAGGCAGTACCTACTTAGAAGTTGAACTTCTACAACTAATTTAATCTTCATAATCCTCTTCTTTTACCTTTTTAATAATTTTACCTTTTTCATTAATTAAAGCGACGTAAGCTATACTTTTTTTGAAAACCACGCATTCATAATAATCACCTTTTGGAGTAAGAACTTTTTGGAAAGATTCAACTCCCTCAAAAGATTCTAAAGTTTTCTGGACATTATAAGGGAGTTCATTTTTTTCAATTTCTATTTGGGTTTTTATCCAATTTCCTAAAATATCAAAAAATGCTTCATATTCTTTTTCGCCAATATCAAAAATCACCTGATAAATATTATTTTCGTCTTTTGAATATTTAGCTTCCTGAGCTTGAGGATACATAGACTCAAAAGTTTTTTTTACTGCATCATTCGTCTGAGCAAACAAGTTATTAAAAATCCAAAAAAATAATATGAAATACTTCATAAGACGAAAATAACAAATTTTATGCCTTTTGTCAAGACAAATTAGGAGTTAATTCGTGTAATATAGAACTTGCATTTTTTAAAACGTTTTCAAAAGAATATTTTTTTGCATAATCAATACGTTTTTGAGCCAATTCAGGATTTTCACCATTTTCAATAAAATATTTAAACATATTCAAACAATCTTCATGGCTATCATATAAATACATAAAATCTTCTAAACCATGATAAGCTTCGCATAAAATAGAAAAAACAGGTTTTCCCTGAGTTAAGTAAACTAATGTTTTATGATGATGTACTAAATTACCAAAATAACTTTTGTCCATCAAAGCCAAACAGGATTTAGCATAATGAATAAAAACTTTTAAGGTTTTAAAATGTCTTGGACCAGCAATAATTAAATTATGATATTTTTTTTCAATAAAGATTTTGTGAGCATAAGGATTATCAGGGATTCTTAATGGACCTATAAAAACAAATTTTTCGTTAGGATTTTGAATTAATAATTTTTCTAAAAGTTCATAATCAATTCTAGCATCAATTACGCCAACATAAAGATTGTAATTTTTAAGTTCTAAATCAAATTTTTCAAGTTCTGAATCGGAAATGGTAAACTCTTCATTGGAAATACCATGAGGAACAATTCTCATAGGAGCTTTTGTATAGGGGCTGTATTCATCAATAAAACTTTGAGCCGTTGAAAACATGGTATCTACGTGCTGTAATAATATTTTCAAATTAGGATAGTATTCAAACTTATAAATATCAACACAATGAAAAATTTTATATTTAGCATTTTTAAAAAGCCTTGGGTCATTTAATCGTACGGGGTCAAAAGTCCATAGCAAATAATTATTAACTCCAATGGAAGTTAAATAATGCTCTAATTCTTTTGTAACCCATTGATTATTGAGTTTATTAAATTTTCCAGCAGGTAAACGATTTCTATATTGAATAATGGATAGATTATCTGAGTATTTTTTTAAAATGAAATGATTAGAAAAAAGGTTTTTCCATTCATAAGGTTGAGGAGGATCTATAAAAAAAACTTTGTTACCTAATTTGGATAATTCGTAAGCATAATTTTGTTTTGAATACCATATATCTCCCCAGGGCTCATTGGAAATAATTACAATGTTTTGATTTTCTAATTTCATGCAGTTTGCAGCGATAATAGCCGCAAAGATAGTAATTTTATTAAAACTTATGAAAATAATGTTGAGGATCTACTTTTACACCATTTTTGATAACTTCGTAATGCAAATGGGGTCCTGTTGACCAACCTGTACTACCCGTTAAACCGATGATTTCACCGCGTTTAACTTTTTGCCCATATTTTACTTTTACCTTAGAGAGATGGGCATATTTGGTTATGTAACCATTTCCATGATCGATTTCTACTTGAATACCATAACCCTGCCCAGTAGAAGAATAACCTGCGCAAATCACTTTTCCACCTGCGGTAGCTTTTACGGGAGTGTTCATAAATGCATGAAAATCTAATCCTGTATGTAAATGCCAGTGACCCAAATAAGGATCATTTCTATATCCAAAACCACTTACTATGCGTGTATTAATAGGTTTGATTGCTGGCATTGATTGTAATTCTTCTTGTTTCTTTTCTGCAATTTGATGGGTTTCATTAAATGATTGGATTTGAAGCATCGCTTTTCTTCTTAAATCAGAAACCAGTTTCTTACTTTTCTGAATTTCTGGCAAATCGTTAGTTAAACTATTGATACTACCACCTTGACCAGCATTCCATATATTTTCATCAATAGGTTTTACATTTAATAATGATTTATAAAAGCTATTTTCTAATTGATGTACTTTTTCTAATGGTTGATAGAATAAAGCTAATTGTTCCGTTTGATGATGGATAATAGACTGATTATAAGCTAATTTTTGTGATAAATATAACGCCTTTGGACTTCCTATAAATACATAACATGAAACTATCATCAAAGCAGAGGCAATTAAACCAGAAAAGAAGCCTTTTTTTAGTTGTATAATAGCATCTTTTTTATCAAATTTAACTTCTTCATAATGAAAAGTTTCTGAATTAAAACGGTATCTTTTTGCTAGCATAAATTGAGCCCAAATTTTTCAAACTCCGCAAATATATTTAATTAATTAATTCAAAAAGAATTTTTTATGATATTTTTTCCACAAATTGATGTGAGTAATAATTATTTTTTTGAAAAAAATATAAATTCTACAGGTAAATTTAAGGGCTTTAATAATTCTAAAACCTTATTTTTTGCTTCATTTTGTGCTTTTTCTTGAAATTCTTTATTTTTTATTAACTCATTTTTTTGTTTCTCAAATAACTTCTTTTCAAACTGCAAAAACTTGTTATCATTTTGAAACACCAACCAGCCTTCTTTACTAATAATTTTCTTTTTTTGTAACTGCAAATCAAAACTTACAAGCTCAGCTTTCGGTAATTCAGCATAAATTTTAGAATTATAAAAATTTAAAAACTTAGAATTTTTTAAGTTGATGCCGTACTCAGCTTTAAATGGAACATAAAAACGATATTCCTTTGCAAATAATGGATTAGTAAAATTAGATAAAAAATGTTCGTCTTTCTCATTATAGAAAAACTCAGCCACTCCTACAACTTCTAACGTTTGTAACTCAAAGGTTTCCTCAACAGATTGTAAATATTTTTGAACAAATTCTTCATGATTATTATAACGTTTATTCAAAAATACAGAAGAATAAAAGCCCGATAAAATACCAAAAATAATAAAAATAAGTAAAAAGCTTGAGAATTTCAAGTGTTATTAAATTTTCAGGTTTTTATTAAACTTTACTTTAATTTTCATTTCTACTTCTTTACCAGAAGAAGCCGTATATTTTAAAAATGCGGTTCCACCCACTCCAGGTTTAGGAGTTTGTATTTCTAAATCCACAACGCCATGATTATTCGCTAAAAACATTTTGGTTTCTCCTAATTTCATTCCAATTTTTTGAAATTTAACTATTACATAGGTATTAGGTTTTAATTGACTAACATTTACATAAAGCCTTTGACCTTCAGGGATTTCTAAATCTTCTGTAATTTCAACAGGTTTACTATTGACTTTCACCAAAAATTTATCTGCTTTTACTATATTCACTGGAACAGCCTCATCATCTTCATCGTCATCTCCTATAACTTGAGCAGACAAAGAACTTACTAACATTCCTAAAATGAAACAAATTGCTAACAACCATTTATTGAACTGGACTACTGATTTCATAAATTGTATGTTTAATTCATAAATAATACAAAAAATAAGCCAAATTCTTAAAATAAATAAATGAAATATCAAATTTTGCTAATAAGTAATTTTTTGGGAGCTATTCACTTGCAAAATAAATTAAAACTCGTCTTTGAGCATAACTTGTAAGAGATAAATTAAAAGAAAATTATTTATCTTTGCACTTTTTAAACATGCTTTCTATTATCATACCCGCTTACAACGAAGAAAATACCATTTACGAAATTTTACATAAAATCATTCATGTTGATCTTAATGGTTATAAAACTGAAATTATTATTATCAACGATTGTTCAAAAGACAATACTTTAAAAATTATAGAAAGGTTTATGAAGGACTTTCCAGAAGTGAATTTAAGGGTTTATACTCAAGAAAAAAATCAAGGTAAAGGAGCGGCTATAAGAAAAGGTATAGAATTTGCGCAAGGCGATTTTATAATTATTCAAGATGCAGATTTAGAATGTGACCCTAATGAATATCCCTTTTTACTTAAACCTCTATGGGATGGGCTCGCTGATGTAGTATATGGTTCTAGATTCATTGGAGATAAACCTCATAGAGTAACTTCATTCTTACATAATTATGGTAACCGCTTCCTAACTTTTGTCTCTAATGTTTTTACCAATCTTTATTTAACAGATATGGAAACTTGTTATAAAGTTTTTCGTTCTGAAATTATTAAATCCATCAAAATCGAAGAAGATAGATTTGGTTTTGAACCTGAAATTACTGCTAAACTTGCTAAAATGAAAAATATCCGTATTTATGAAGTAGGTATTTCATATCATCCAAGAGGGCAGGGGCAAGGAAAAAAAATTAAATTCGTAAAAGATGGATTAAGGGCTTTATGGTGTGTTATAAAATACAATCTATTCCGTTAAAAAATTATGAAAAGAGTTTTTCAATTTAAAAATACATCGTTTTCTAAAATTATCATTTTCATTTGCGTAATCACTTCTACCATTATTGTTTCTATTGATGAACTATGGAAAAAACCTGAAAAAGTTATTATTTATGATGTAGTTAGTTATTATTCCTATCTTCCCGCAACCTTCATTTATAAAGATTGGACTTTCTCTTTTTTAGATAAAGACCCTGAAAAACAAAAATATATGTGGACTCTCATGACCGATGATGGAAAGAGAGTTTCAAAAACTACTATGGGATTAGCAATCCTTTTTACCCCTTTTTTCTTAATTGCTCATTTTTTGTCCATAATTCTCGGACTTAACACCGAAGGTTATACTTCTTTATATTCTTCTGCTATTCTTATTGGGGGTCTTATTTATTTCTTTTTAGGGCTTTACTACTTACGAAAAATACTTTCTTTGTTTTTTGATGATAAAATTGTAGGTTATACTTTACTTTTTTTAGGGCTGGGTACAAACTGGCTATATTATGCTTCCATAGAAGCGGTTATGCCGCATAATTTTTCAGTAGCTTTGATGGCGGCTTTTATATACTATACCATAAAATGGCATGAAAAACCTAATATCCAATGGTCGTTATTATTAGGGATTCTTACTGGATTAATCAGCTTAGTGCGCGCCACGAATATCGTTATTGTACTTTTTTTTATTTTTTACCAGGTCTATGACTGGCGAAGCTTCTTTAATAAAATTGTATTCTTCTTAAAACGAACTCCCCTTATTCTTTTCATCACTTTGATAAGCATCAGTGTTTGGATACCGCAATTTCTGTATTGGAAAATTGCAACAGGACATTATTTCTATTATGCCTATCAAAATGAAACCTTCTTCTTTAACAACCCTCAAATTTTTAATAGTCTTTTTAGTTTTAGAAAAGGACTTTTTGTTTATACTCCTATCATTTTATTTGCCTATTTAGGTTTGTTTTTTTTATTCAAAGACCCTTTATTCAAGAATTTTAAATTAGGCATTTTATCATTTTTAGTAGTTAATATTTACATTATTTCTTCATGGTGGTGTTGGTGGTATGGTGGAACTCTTGGAAATAGAGCCTTCGTAGAATCTTATGCAGTAGCCGCTATGCCAATGGCTCTTTTCATTCAGTACATCCTTTCACAAAAACAAAAAATTAAAATCACTTTTACTGTACTAAACTTTTTTTTGATTTTTTTACAAATATTTCAAATTTATCAATTTAATACCCATATTCTACATCACGATGGAATGACCGCAAAATCTTATTGGGCTATTTTCTTAAAGACTAGGTTACCCGCTGGATACTGGAAAAATATTGATATTTTGGATTATCATCATGCCAAACTAAAAGTTTATGTTAATGTTGATAGTTCAGTGAAACTTTTTCAAAATGCTAAAAGAATTATTTGCGATGTGGAAGATGTGCATCCTCATAATCCGCATTTCTTAAAAACTAATCATGAACAGTATGGAGTATCCAATCCCAAATTAAGAACAAATGAAAAAGCTTTTTCAGGTAAATATTCCATTAAACTGGATACAGATCGTGGTGGTTTTGATTTAATACTTTCAAAAGTTTTTGAAGGAGAAAAATTTAAAATTCGTGTGAAATGTTTTACGCAAGATAAAAAATGCCTTTTAGTCATTGGAAATGAATGGAAAGGGAAATTTAAAATAGAGGACTTTCAAAATATACCCCATTCAAATTGGTATCAAATAGAATATGAACTAACGGTACCACCGGAATTACATGATCAAATTTTGAGAATAAATTGTTATAATTATGGAGAATTTTCTGCCTATTTTGATGATTTAGAAGTTATTAGATTAGAATAGAGAAATTCACTTTTGCCCAAAATACCGTAACTCACATTCCCAATCTAAATCAGGCAATGCCTTTTGCATTTGTAAAGTTTTTTCGTAATAAGATGCTAAAAATTGTTGGTGAGCTACTGTATCAGGATTTTTGGGTTTGTGTTGATACGCAGTGATAATATCTTGAACTTTTTTAATTTGCTCTTGGCAAGTTTTAGAAAAATAATTTTCTATAAAAAACTGGAGTACCCATTGCGTAGCCTCATAGTTTGGATGTGCCTTATCTAAATCAAAAAAACGATAATCCCGTAAAACATCAATTACAATTTCATAAGAAGGCAAATAAAAAGTATCTTTACGATTTTCTACTAATTGGTGTACAGCTTCTAATAAACGTGCTTTGCTTCGGTTATTTTCAATTACTCCATCTCTTAAATGCCTTACAGGACTAATATTCACCAAAAAACGAATCTTGGGATTGATTTTAAGTACCTCATTAAAAGCATCATTTAACAATTCATAAGTTTCATGAATTGGAGTTAAATACTTTTGGAACCATGTATTGGGGCATTTATGACAGTTCGCAACTGAATACCCCACCCCAAATTTTTGATAATGCTCTACGGGAATGCCTTTATCGAGTTTATAAGTATACGAACTTCCAAGCGTAACCACTAACCACGTAGATTGCTTTAAAGATAAAATTGCTTGATGAAAAGCCCCATAAATTTTTTGATAAGTTTCACGGGAGTTAATAGATGAAAATTGAGTATGATACTTCCAATGATGCCATAGTTCATTTTGAAAAAAAAGCTCATCAGAAGAAGGGAAACTTTCCTTTGCCCAGTTAGATAAATGAAATGTAATAGAATGGGGGTCAAATAAAATTCCAGCAGGGTTTTGTATAGCTTTAAATTTTAATTCTTTCAAGAACTTACCAATATGTTCGGTAAAACAAGAACCCATTAAAAAAAAATGATCCTTATAGGATAACTCAAAAGGGAAACACGGCTTCGGAAATGCGATAGTCCAATTAAGATTCATATTTGCAAAGTAAAAAGAAAAATCCCTTAAAATACAAAAAAAAGAGACTGAATAATATCAGTCTCTTGTACTTCGTATGTTTGTATTAAGAAATTAACAAAGTGATTATTGAATAACTAACTTGTGAGTTTCTATATGATTAGCACTTTGAATTTGGAGCATGTAAACACCATTTGTTAAATCAGAGATATTGATAGAACGTATTGTGTTATCCATATCAACAGTTTTAACCACTTTTCCTGTTAAATCTAAAATATTGACTTGGAATTGTTGAACATCTTTCGGACAAAGTACCATCACATTTTCATTAGCAGGATTTGGGAAAACTGAGAAAGAACGTACTTGTTCAAGATTGTTTGCTCTTTCCGTTGTAGTAGGAGTAACTTTCCATATATACACTTGAGTAGAACCAAAAGTAGTTCCATTGGCATTAGTGATATCTTCTTTAACATAACCTGTAAAGTCTGCAACGGTCATTGTTAGACCAGCATCAAACCCCATAAAGTTAGTTGTAAAAGTTTCAGAAGTAGAGAAAGTGAAAGTAACATCAGTAGCATCGTGATGGTCAGGAGCCATGTACCAGTTACCTGTATAGTTAGACTGTTTAGGATATATATTTCCTGCAAAATACCAGCTACCATCATAAGAAATAATACCTTTTACCCAGTCAGAAGCCTGAACGGTTATATTCGTTCCTGTAAAGTAGTAATAATTTTTAATATAAGTTCCAGCGGTATCAAAAACTACTACCATTCCATCGCCACCTGAATTATCTACCCAGGTAGAATTATCTTGTAAACCTGCTCTTCCTAATAAGTAAACACGATCACCAATAACTTGTACATCCATGCCATTGTAACGGTCGCTGCTACCACTTTTTCCGTAGTTTCTAACCCATATTTTATTCCCAGCAGAATTCAGCTTGATTAATTGGAAATAAGTTTGAGCACCATGAATATCGTTATTTAGATAGATGTTGCCATTGCTATCAAGATCAATATCAATAATACGAGATGCGGCTGGCGCATGAATGTAATTAATCCAATCAAAACTAGAACCAGAGTTTGAAAATTTAGCAATAAATGCTTTTTGGAAATTTTTGGATGACCAACCTCCAACATATACCGTTGAGCCATCAGCAGTTGCTTTAACTGTGTAAGCTTTATCACCACCTGATGCAGGATCTAACATTGAAGTAGCTAAATGATTTCCATTTGACGCATCGTAAACTAATAATAAGTCTTTATTATCAGCAGTTCCAACTACAAATACTTTACCTCCTTTTACATCCAATGCATAAGCAATGGCTTCGGAACTTCCTAAATTATTGTTTGCGTTTTTCCAAGATTTTTCCCATACAATAGAACCATTACTGGGATTAACCTTAGCAACATAAGTTCTATAAAAATCGGAATAAATGGAGCAAGTGAAGTATAAGTCACCATTACCGTCCATTGCAATATAACCAGTACCAGCACCCCCTATCGTGATACCATTACCACCAGGCTCAAATAATTTTTCACCTCTTGCATCTGAACCATATTTCTTTGCCCATATTATAGTTCCATCTGATAATCGCATTTTAGTGATTACTATGTTAGATTCGTTAATAGCAATAGTTCTATTTGCATGAATCATGTAAACATTACCGTTACCATCATGGACCCAACCACCAAAATCATCATCAGCATTATTATATGGTGAATTATTACCATACAAATAACCATAATTAACATTGAAATCAGCACTTGGAAACTGTGCTTTTACTTTACTAGCAGTGCATAATAAGCATGCTAAAATTAAAATACTTAAATTTTTCATCTTTTATAAATGGTTTAGTTTAATTGCAAATTTATATATTTTTTAAAATTTGTAAAACAGATTATGTAAATTTTTTTTCTAATTTATTGAATATCAATAAAAAATTTTAAAGTGTTGTTTCTCAAAAAGCGTTGAAACTTAAAAATTTTGTCTATAAACAATTAAATTGTATCTTTGCAGTTTCAAGTAAATAATGGAAAATAACGAGAAAATCATCATAAAAGGCATAGAAGAGGAGATGCGTACAGCCTACATAGATTATTCTATGTCTGTGATTGTATCGAGAGCGTTGCCAGATGTAAGAGACGGTTTGAAGCCTGTACACAGAAGAGTGCTTTACGGAATGTCCGATTTAGGATTAACATCTAATCGCCCGTATAAAAAATCAGCAAGAATTGTAGGTGAAGTTTTGGGGAAATATCATCCCCATGGAGATAGTGCAGTATATGATACGATGGTACGTTTAGCTCAGGAATGGTCTTTGCGATACCCTTTAGTTGATGGGCAAGGTAACTTCGGTTCTATTGATGGCGATAGCCCCGCCGCAATGCGTTACACCGAAGCAAGACTTCGCAAAATTGCTGAAGAAATGCTTGTGGACATCGAAAAAAATACCGTCAATTTTGCTCCTAATTTTGATGATTCTTTACAAGAACCCACGGTTTTGCCTGCTAAAATTCCTAATTTATTAGTGAATGGTTCTTCTGGAATTGCCGTAGGTATGGCTACCAACATGGCTCCTCATAATTTGAATGAAGTAGTTCAAGGTATAAATGCCTACATTGACAACCGTAATATTACTATTGAAGAACTCATGAAATTTATTAAAGCTCCTGACTTCCCCACGGGTGGTAT
The DNA here is from genome assembly GCA_938006875.1 of uncultured Bacteroidia bacterium. Taxonomy (GTDB): domain Bacteria; phylum Bacteroidota; class Bacteroidia; order J057; family CALLMJ01; genus CALLMJ01. Next base: position 898 of record CALLMJ010000039.1, on the reverse strand, counting down.
TATCTATGGTTATGACGGTGTCCGTGATGCTTTTTTAACAGGAAGAGGTAAAGTTATCATAAGAGCATTAGCCCAAATTGAAACGAATAAATCCGGAAAAGAAAAAATTATTATCAAGGAAATCCCCTACATGGTCAATAAAGCCAGTTTAGTGGCAAAAATTGCGGAACTCATGAAAGAAGGAAAATTAGAAGGAATTTCAGAAGTACGTGATGAATCCGATAGAGAAGGTTTACGTATCGTCGTAGAAATCAAAAAAGATGCGGACGCAAACGTAGTACTCAACCAATTATATAAAAATACAGCTCTACAAACTTCTTTTGGTGTAAATAATGTAGCGCTTGTAAAAGGTCGCCCGATGACCTTGAACCTTAAAGATTTAATTGTTTACTATGTAGAACATCGCCATGAGGTAGTAGTTCGTAGAACTCAATACGATTTAGACCAAGCCATACAACGTGCTCATATTTTAGAAGGACTTATCATTGCATTAGATAATTTGGATGCCGTGATTGCTTTAATACGTGCCGCCGCAACTCCCGAAGTCGCTAAAAATGGTTTAATCTCTAACTTTAATTTATCCGAAATTCAAGCTAAAGCTATCTTGGATATGCGTTTACAACGCTTGACAGGCCTCGAAATGGATAAAATCCGTGCAGAATACAACGAAATTATGAAAAAAATTGCTTACTTCCGTGAAATCCTTGCCAATGAATCTTTAAGAATGCAAATTATAAAAGACGAACTCAACGAAGTAGCAAAAGAGTATGGTGATGAACGTAGAACGCAAATTGTTTATTCCGCTGAAGATTTTAGTATTGAAGACATGATAGCCAATGAAGATGTAGTGATAACCATCACTCATGAAGGCTACATTAAAAGAACAGCTATCAATAAC
>CALLMJ010000038.1 GCA_938006875.1 uncultured Bacteroidia bacterium | reverse complement strand
TAATATCCTTACCAACCCTTACGAAAAATTGACCTACCTTTGTGTTTCTGGGGTATTACCTAATGATTTACAAGATGTTTATCCCGAAGATAATGAAATTTGTAAATCTTTGAATGATGATTTTTATATACAAAATCCTTTCCCTAATCCAGTAACTCAAACGATTACCATTCCATATATATTGCCAGATAATGATATTGTGAGAATTCAAATTATCAATGAGATAGGGCAATTTATTACTTTCTTGAAAGACGATTATGGGCAAAAAGGGTTAAATGTTATTCAAAGCGATGTAAGCCGTTTAAGTTCAGGGACTTATGCAATTGTAATTGAGTTTCAAGGGAAATTTTTAGTAAAAAAATTTGTGAAGTATTAGTATTCTCAGCAATTAGTTACATAAATTTTCGTTCTTATGAAAATTTATGTAACTTTGTTTTTATTTTTTGAATGAAAGTTTTAAAGTATCTATCTATTATAGCTTTTATATTCTCTACGTTATGGATTAGTTCTTGTAATCCAAAGAAAGGGAATACTATGGGTAGAGCCTATCGTAATTTTACTTCTTTTTTCAATGGCTACTATCATGCAAGAATTAAATACAAAGAAGGAACCAAAAAAACAGAAAATAATTTTAAAGTTCCTGAAGACGGTTCATTTTTAACTTTAGGAATACCCAGTTTAGAAGAGGCGAAAAGTGGTTTTGCAGATTTTGATGAGGTGGTAAAAAAATGTGATGTAATCATTTTTAAACATAGAAAGAAAAAAGATCAAGAACCGTTAGTAGATTGGATTTTTAAGTATAACAACTGGGTAGATGATGCACGTATTTTAATAGGTAAGGCATGGTTTACCAAACAAAACTACATTTTAGCACAGCAAAATTTTGCTTATGTTTTAACTGCATTTCCAAAATCTAAAAACCGTCCTGAAGCTTACTTATGGCTTGCTAAAACACAATTAGCCAATGATAACGCTATCGCTGCTAAGCAAACTTTAGACAAAATGTTTAAAGAAGAAGTCAATATCAAACCCAAAATACAAGCAGAAGCTCAAAAAATTTATGCTATGCTATCCATTTATGATAAAGATTTGGACAAAGCCATTATTGCCTTAGAAGATGCTTTGATGTATCAAAAAGGCAAAAAAGAAAAAGCTAAAATACATTATTTATTGGGTCAATTATATGAAGCAAAAGGAGCATACCCGCAATCCATAGAAAATTTTCAAAAAGTGGTTCGTATGAATCCCTCCAATCAAATGGTTTTTAATGCTTTAGTGAATGTAAACAAAGTAAATGTTAAATATTTACCGGAAGGTTCTGATATGTCTGAACAAGCAAAAGCTTTTAAAAAATTAGCCAAAGACATTAAATACGAAGAATTTAAAGACCAAATTTATTATGAATTAGCAATGCTTGAACTCAAACAAAAAAATAAAGATAAAGCTATTGAATACCTAAAAATTTCTACTCAATCCAGCAAATCTAATACATCTCAAAAGTCTTTATCCTATTATTCTCTTGGAAAAATTTATTTTGAAGATAAAAATTTTAAACTAGCTCAAAGCTATTATGATTCTGCTGCAACGACAGTAACCAACAAATCTCCTTATTATGATGAAATAAAAACGGTTTCTGCTGTTTTGAAAGATTACGTAAAATATTTGAATACTATTCAACGTAATGATTCTTTATTAGCATTGAGTAAATTAACTGAAGAGCAACTTAATCAATATGTAGATAATCTAATTGAACAAGAAAAAAAGAAAAAAGAATTACAAGAAAAACAGCAACAAGCAACCGCCAATAATATGGATTACATGCGGGACATTAATCAACCTAATGCAGCAGGTTTTTATTTTGATAATCAGCAAATTGTAGCTTCTGGTAAAACTGAATTTAGAAGATTTTGGGGTGATAGAAAAAATGAAGATAATTGGCGTAGAAGCAACAAAGAACAAACTTTTGAAAATAATACTGAAAATGAACAAAATAATAATACAATTGCTGATTTCAGTGATACTAAAAAAGCTCGCGAAGTCTATTTGAAAAATATTCCCAAAACCGATTCTGCTAAAATTGCTATGAATAAACAAATACAAGAAGCTTATTTTGAATTGGGCAATATCTATTCTTATAAATTCAATATTGCAGATTCTGCTATTAATTATTGGAAAACACTTATTAAAAGATACCCAGATTCTGATTATGCCCCTAAAGCGGCTTATTCTCTTTATACTTTTCTCAATAAAATGAACAATGCTTCTGAAGCCAATTATTATAAAAATTTAATCACTCAAAACTTTCCTAACTCTGATTTTGATAAATTAGTGAGAGGAGAAAAAATTGCGGAATCATCGGCTTTACCTCAAGATTTTATGGACGCTTATAATGGGGTAGTAGGTGCTTATAATAATGAACAATACCAAGTTACTATCAATATGTCTAACCATATTTTAAAATCTTACCCTACTAATTATCTTACACCAAAACTATTCTATATGAAATCTATGAGTTATGGTTATTTAGGTCATAAAGATAGCCTAAAAAATGGTTTACAATATTTGGTAAAAAATTACCCTGATGATCCTACTTCAAATACTGCAAAAAAAACCTTAGCATTAATGGACGGTAAAGACCCTAACGCCAATAATACTAACCCTAATAATAATACTTTTGACCCCCAAAATAATCCTAATGAAGAAAAAACGATAGCTTTTAATAAAGATGTAAAACCTAAAGAGCAGATTTATGTAATCTTTTTTATTGAACAGAAAAAAGTTAATTTAAATGAATTAAAAGTAGAAATCTCTAATTTTAATAAAGCCAATTTTTCCGAAGCCAATTTAAGTTCATTAGTATTTAGTTACCAAGGTACCCATCATTTAGGGCAAGTGCAAACATTTGCTACGTTAAAAGATGCTGATAGATATATCAAACTCATTCAGTCAGATGAGAAATTTAAACCATGGTTGGGAGATAAACCTAATGATTCTATTTGCTTTATGACCATGTCAAACTTTAGGTTAGCTTATGGACAGAAAAAAATGCAAGATTATTTTGAATTTTACAAAAAGAACCGGGAGGAAATGCTGAAGAATTAATACTTTATTTATTTAGAGTAAGAAAGCTTCAGCAATTAACTTGGTCTTCGTTATCCTTGGGTTACATATTATTTTTAGCCAGAGGATACGATTTGATGAATCTTATAAAATCTTAAATTCTACTCTTCTATTTTTTTGTCTTCCTTCATTAGTGGTATTGTCTGCAACAGGTTTAGTTTTTCCGTAACCTTTTGCTACTAGTCTATCTTTGCTAATTCCTTTGGAAACCAAATAATTCACAACAGCCAAAGCACGATTTTGGCTTAATGCCAAATTTGCTTCGTCTGTTCCCACATTATCAGTATGACCAGCAATTTCTGATTTAAATTGAGGATTTTCTTTTAAGATAGTCACGATTTGGTCAAGTTCATAAAAGGATTCTGGTTTCAAGTCAGCTTTACCAAAATCAAAAAATACATTATTGATAACAAAAGTTTTCCCTGCTTTGATTTCTTTAATGGGAATATCTACAATAACTTCTTTATATTCTTGACTTTTTTTGAGGTCAATATTTTGGCTAGCAGGATAAAAACCGGGAGCTTCTGCTTTGAAGCCATAAAACACTCCTGAAGGTAAAACAATTTGATATTCACCAGTAACAGGATTAACGTCTACTTTGGTTTCTTTTTTTACATTTAAATCAAAATAAACCAATTTAACTTTTTCAAAATTGACTGGTACATCAGGAATTACTTTTCCTTTCACAATGGTAACAGCAGTAGGTAATAATTCTTTTTTAAGTTTGGTTCTAACAATATCAGATTGATTATCAAAAACACGAACAAAATAAACATAATCACCTTTTGCGGGAATCGTAAAAAATGCTTCGCTACTTTCCGAATTTATGGGAGTACCTAAATTTACAGGTTCAGACCATTTTTCCCAACTATCATCTAAACGACGAGTTACATACATATCATAGCCACCTAAACCACCGGGTTTATTGGAAGAGAAATATAAAGTTTTGTTATCAGGTGCTAAAAAAGGAGTACCTTCACCATATTCCGTGTTAATAGTTGCAGGTAGTTTTTTGGGTCTTGTATAACCGTTTTCTGTTTTAAAACTTACATATAAATCATTAATATTTTCTGTACCTTTTTCGTTAAAACTCATGATTAAAATAGTACCATCAGCAGAAAAACTTTCGCTAATATAATCTCCTTTACACATGTTTTCGTAATCTTGAACATTAATTCCTTTTGGTACCGACCAACCATCTTTGGTTAATTGAGAAACGCTATAACCTTTTTTTGCGTAGTAACCATCTTCATAATACCCCCCCACAAATATTTGGTTACCGTCTGCGGTTGAGGAAACAATGGCGTTATATTTTGCTTGATTAAAGGGTTTATCCATATGAATGGCTTCACTCCATTGTCCATTTATAAAATCACTATACCAAATATCCTCTGCTCTTGATGTCAATTCAATTTTAGTATTTTTAGGATGCCCTCTTCTCACAAAATATAATCTTTTGCCATCTGGTGTAATATAAGGCGCCAATTCAAAATATTCAGAATTAACATTTTGGGAAAGTCTTTCAATTTCTTGCCCAAATAATTGAGCCATAAGAAAACTCAAGGTAAGGATTAAAAATGCTTTTTTCATAATTCAAAATTACAATTTTATTGGTTACAAATAGCTTTTGAGTAAGAAAAATCCTTTTTTGGGAGAAAATGAAACATGTTTCAAGCGTGAGGTCGCGAAGAATTAAGCACTGCGAAATTTTGAGCAGTCAAAGGATTGCGATATATTGAGTTCACCGAAATACTGAAACGAAGTGAAACCTGTAGTCAGCGTAGGGTATACACCTAAATCCAATAGATTAAATTTCACTCAAATATTTATCAAAAGCAGATTTTAAAGATGAAAAACCTATTTTTTCAAGTTTAGGAATAAATCCTAAATTTTTTACACCGCTGTAATGTTCAATAATTTTCATCGCAGGAATATCTTCGGTTTTGTTAAAAATAATTCCTTTGATATTCATTTTACGAGACTTTAAAACCTCAATGGAGAGTAAAGTATGATTAATGGCTCCAAGATATAAATCGGATACTAATATCAGTGGTAAATCTAATTTTTGAAATAAGTCAATGAGTAAATGTTGTTGGTTGATAGGAACTAATAACCCTCCAGCACCTTCCACTAAAATAGGATTATTTGATGAGGGTAAAACAAAGTCATGTATAGAAATGATAATATTTTGTTCATCGGCAGCGATATTAGGAGAAGCAGGCAAAGGTAATGCATATCTTTCAGGGTAGAAATGAATATTCTTGCCTAATATGTTTTTAAGCCATTGTGTGTCACTAGTTTCTGTTGCAATACCAGTTTGAATAGGTTTCCAGTAATCCCAGTTGGTTCCTGCTAAAAGTACTGCCGAAACAAAAGTTTTCCCTACATTAGTATGAATACCCGAAACAATGAATCCTTTATTCACTTTAGTTTTCTATGAATGACTTGGCTTGAGGCTTGTTGAGTAGGCATTACGGTAATTTCCGCTATTTGAACATGTTTTGGCGCAGTTGCAACATAGATTATAATATCAGCAACATCCTCTGCATTTAAAGCTTCTAAACCTTTATAGACTCTTTCAGCACGTTCTCTATCACCATGAAAGCGAGTCATACTAAAGTTGGTATCTACTAAACCGGGCTGAATATTAGTAACACGAATAGGAGTATGCACTAAATCCATACGTAATCCATCGGTTAAGGTTTTAACAGCCGCTTTAGATGCACAATAAACGGCACCGTTAGGATAAGCACCCACGCCAGCTAATGACCCAATGTTTATAACATGTCCTTTTTGCCTTTCAATCATCCAAGGAACAATCTGGCGAGTAACATAAAGTAAACCTTTTACATTAGTGTCTATCATGGTATCCCATTCTTCAATATTTCCTTCTTGTAAAGGTTCTAAACCCAAAGCAAGACCTGCATTGTTAATTAAAATATCAATATTTTTCCAATCCTCAGGAAGATGCTCAATAAAATTTTGGATAGATGGTTTTTGGGTTACATCTAATTCAAAAAATAAGACAGAACAACCGTAAGCCATTAAATCAGAAGCCAAGATTTGTAATCTAAAAACTTGGCGACCTGTAATAATTAGTTTACAACCTAATTCAGCAAATGCTCTTGCGCATGCTTCACCTATACCGCTAGTTGCACCCGTTATAAAAACAATTTTTTCTCCTAAACTTTCTCTCTTATAAGACATTCAAGAAATTTTGGTAAAATTAAAAATATTTCTGTAATTTAACAAATTTAACAATCTTTAAGACTATGCGAAGAATAACGCAATCTAATAAAGTTCTATTTCTTCAACATTTGTGACTTGAAAATAATATTAAATTGATTGCAGGACTGTTTCTAAACATATTTGAGTGTAAGTTAAAAAAAGACTTAATAACCTCAAAATTTATTTTTCATGTATCAAAAATTTGTAACTTTGCATAGTTTTTTAAGCATTTAAATTAAACGAAAATTAAAAATGGCAATAAAAGTAGGAATTAACGGTTTTGGTAGAATAGGTCGTTTAGTATTTAGAAGACTTTTCAATAACCCTAATGTAGAAATCGTAAAAATTAACGATTTAACGGATAATGCTACCTTAGCGCATTTATTAAAATATGATTCTGCTCACGGAAAATTTGACAAATCCGTTTCTGGTGATGAACATTTCATTGTTGTTGATGAAAAAAAAATTATAGGTTCTGCTGAAAAAGATCCCGCAAATTTAAAATGGGGAGAAATTGGAGTTGATATTGTGATTGAATGTACTGGAAAATTTACAGATGGAACAAAATCCAAAGCTCACTTAGATGCTGGTGCAAAAAAAGTGATTATTTCTGCTCCTGGTACGAATGTAGATGCAACGGTAGTAATCGGTGTTAATGACTCTATTTTAAGCAAAGAAATGAATATTGTTTCTAATGCTTCTTGTACAACGAACTGTTTAGCTCCTATGGCAAAAGTATTAGATGAAGTTTTTGGTATTGAAAAAGGTTATATGACTACGGTTCATGCTTATACTGCTGACCAAAATTTGCAAGATGCTCCTCATAAAGATTTAAGAAGAGCAAGAGCCGCCGCTTTGAATATTGTTCCAACATCTACGGGTGCTGCAAAAGCAGTAGGTTTAGTTTTACCTCAACTTAAAGGGAAGTTAGATGGTGTTGCTATGCGTGTTCCTGTTATTGATGGTTCTTTAACCGATTTAACTGTAATTCTAAAAAAAGAAACTACCAAAGAAGAAATCAATCAAGCTATAAAAAGTGCTTCAGAAACTTCATTAAAAGGTATTTTAGAATATTCTAATGATCCTTTAGTTTCTGTGGATATAATCGGAAATCCTCATTCTTGTATTTTTGATGCACAACAAACTTCTGCAATGGGCAATTTGGTTAAAGTGGTTGGTTGGTATGATAATGAATGGGGTTATTCTTGCAGAACCGCTGAATTAGTGGAAAAATTAGCATTATTTATTTAATATTGGTTATCATTGATATTCCCTGAGTTAAAAAAACTTAGGGATTTTTATTATTTTATTAACGATTTAAGCCTTATGAAAGATATACAAAACGCTGATTTACAAAACAAAAAAGTATTTGTACGTGTAGATTTTAATGTCCCTTTAAATGAACAATTACAAGTTACTGATGATAGACGTATCCGTGCAGCAATTCCAACTATCCAGACTTTAATCCAAAAAGGAGCTATTATAATATTAGCCTCTCATCTAGGTAGACCCAAAAAAGGTTACGAAGAAAAATATAGTTTAAAACCTGTGGTTTCTGTATTGAGCCAATTGTTAAATCAAAATATTCATTTTGCAAAAGATTGTATTGGTGAAGAAACTCTTCAACAAATTCAGGATTTAAAATCTGGAGAAGTAATTTTATTAGAAAATTTAAGATTTTATCCTGAAGAAGAGAAAGGAGATTTAGAATTTTCCAAAAAATTGGCTTCATTAGCCCATGTATATGTAAATGATGCTTTTGGTACTGCACACAGAGCCCATGCTTCTACTGCAGTTATGGCTCAATTTTTTACAGAAAAATATGCTGGTTTTCTTTTAGAAGAAGAAGTTTTAAATGCTAACAAAGTTTTGAATAACATTCAAAAACCTTATACTGCTATTGTAGGAGGTGCAAAAGTATCTGATAAAATTTTAATTATTCAAAATTTAATTCAAAGAGTTGATAATTTATTGATTGGGGGGGGAATGGCATTTACTTTCTTAAAAGCACTAGGTTACAATATTGGAAAATCCTTATGTGAAGAAGACCGTTTAGAAGCTGCAAAAGATATTATACAAAAAGCTAAAAATTTAAAAATCAATATTTTATTACCCTATGATGTAGTTGCAGCTAAAGAATTTAAAAATGACACAGAATTTGTAACGGTTGATATTCAGAATATTCCTTCTGAAACTATGGGCTTAGACGTGGGTCCACAAACTATTGAGGCTTACAGCAAAATTATATTAGAATCAAAAACCATTTTATGGAATGGTCCAATGGGTGTGTTTGAGATGGATAATTTTGCAAAAGGAACTTTAGCTATTGCTGATACCGTTGCAAAAGCAACTCAACAAAATGGAGCTTATTCATTGATTGGTGGAGGGGATTCTGCGGCTGCTGTTGAAAAAGCCAATTTGGTGGAAAAAGTTTCCTACGTATCGACGGGTGGTGGCGCTTTATTAGAATATCTTGAAGGAAAGCAATTACCAGGAATTGTTTGTTTAGATTAAATTTTTTGGGACGTGGCCACTCACTAACATTCGGCGCATGCTTGCTTCTGTGTTCGCTGTTCCTTCGTCATTTTGAAGAACTAACACTTTGGCTGCTCATACTTCGCACCCAAAATCATTTCTATACCTTTTATATAACCTCACGCTCATCAAAATAATAGGGTTTGTAACAATTCATTAAAAATAGTTTACCAGTTAATTGTTAGCGATTAATAAGTTAATTTAAAACATTAGGATATATTCGGTTGTTGAGTAGTGAGTGAAGCGAACATACCGAAACAACCGATTTCCCACGAAAAATGTCATTTCGGTACGGCTACGCCTACTCAATGACCACATGTACGGCTACGCCTTCTCAATGACCACAAGTACGGCTACGCCTTCTCAATGACCAATCCTTAAAATAATCCTGACTAAACATTAGAAAATAAATTTTCAACATTTAGATAAATCAAACTATAAACCTTTGTAATTAGGTTTCAAAATGTCGATATCTCTTATATAATTAATTTAAAAACAATTAGTTATAGCTTAAACGAAAATTCTGTTCAAAATCACTATTTATTATTGTTGATATTTAACTTTTTAATAAATTATGAAATTTATTTTCAGGG
>CALLMJ010000037.1 GCA_938006875.1 uncultured Bacteroidia bacterium | reverse complement strand
TAAAGGTAAATATACAATATTATTAGAGGGTACAAATCCATAATAAATCATCAAAATAAGAAGGAATAAAAGGGTAATTCCTAAATCTATTAAAGCGGAAAAAACTTTGGTTAAGGGGATAATCAATCTTGGAAAATAAATCTTCGAAATCATATTTTGAGAGGTAACAATCGAAGTGCCTCCTTCCTGCATCACGGTGCTTATATAGTTCCATGCTAAAAGACCTGATAAAGTAAATAAACCATGAGGTACGCCAGGTACTTGTATTTTTGCGACCATACCAAAAATAAAACTTAATATGAGTGACGTGAATAAGGGATTGATAACCGCCCAAGCTACGCCTACCATCGTATGAGCATATTTTATTTTAATATCCCGCAACGTTAAAACGTATAATAGTTCCCTATATTCAAATAGTTCTTTTAGATTTATCCACCGCCATGGACTAGACTTCTCTACGACTCTTATGTACATTAGTTATTTTTGATTTTTTGCCGCAAAGATACATCATTTAGTTATACAATTTACAAATAACTTACTTTGGTTCCATCATTTTTTCTTTCTAATATTATTTTTTGAGTGATACAATCCTGTAATTCATTAACATGCGTTATAATACCAATAATCCTATTTTGATTTCTTAGCTGAAAGAGAAGCTGCTTCACTTGTTGTAAACTATCTGAATCTAAGGTTCCAAAGCCTTCATCAATAAAAAAGAAACTTTTTGTTTTTCCTTTATGGATCTGATTGGATATAGTCAAACCGATTGCAAACGCTGTTAAAAAGGACTGCCCCCCAGATAAAGATTTTAAACTCCTTTTTTGATTTCCGTTTCTAAAATCTTCTACCTTTATAACACTTTTTCCATTAGCATCTATCTCCTTCACTAACTGAAAATCCTCTTGGTTTAGTATGCTCAAATTTCTATTTACTTCCTCCCGAAAATCCTCTAAATATAAGTCTACAATAAAGTTCTTAAATTGGTCAGCGTAGCATGCCCTGCTAAACTCATTTGTAATACTTAATCTATTTTCTAATGAAAACAACTCCTCCTCAAGGATTTGTTTTTTTCTAATATTTTCTTTGTGTTGTTTTATATGTACTTCCACTTGATTAAATTCTTTTTTATAAACCTCTAATTGATTACTATTTTCTTGTATATCCTGTTCTAAATCTCTTATGACAGACTCCTCTACTTTCGCTTTTCCGTATATCTTTTCTTCATAAACTTTAAGTTCTCCTTGTAACTTATTAAATGATTTGGTGAAATTTTCTATTTCAAATTTTTGCTTTTTTACCTCATTGAAATCAAAAGTATTTACTATATGAAGTACTTCCTCTAAATTTATTAGTTCATTATCCAAAATTAATTGATTGATTTTTTGCCAAATTTGTTCTATTTCTTGATAATTATTTTCTAAATCTTGATTAATTTTTTGCATTACAACTTGTAATTCTGAATATTCTATTTTTAGATTATTCAATAAATTTTCATTGTTTTCTTTCTCATTGTAATACTGCTTAATATATTCATCCAGTGTGTTCAACTCATTTTTTAACCATTCCTGTTCAAATGAGTCTGAAGCTAATTCGGAATTCGATAATTTATGTTTTTCATTGAGAATAAGCAAAGTAATTTCTTCAATTTTTTTTTCATTTATGACTAAACGTTCCTCCGCACTCTTAATTTTTTGCGTTAGTTCTACAACTCTCTTGTCTAACTCTATTTTTTGTAACATTCTATTTTCTAATTCTTTTTTTAACACTTTATAATGTTCTATTTTGCTTTCTAAATATAAATCGATATCATTTAGTGATTGATATTTGTATAAATATTCATAAGATTCTAAAAGCTGAAGATTACTTTCATAATCTAAAACCGAATTTCTGTAATTTATTAAAATATCATTTAACTTTTTATGTGTATCTTCATATAGTTTTATTTTATGTTTAATTTCATTTTCGTTTAACGGCTCAAACTTTTTAGGATGATGTATAGAACCACATAAAAAACAAGGCTCTCCTTCTTTCAAACTTACAGATAAATCCGACAACTTTAAGTTAATGACTTCTCTTCCCTTTAATAGTTCTAATTTCTGCAAATAAATCTCTGAATTATCGATATCTTCTACTTTTATTTTTAAAGTTTCGTAAATTATTTTTTTGATTTGTTGCTCTTGTTTAGTAATAATATCTTGAGCATCTAGTATGTTTTTTATCGTTTTTTTGAGTAATTGTAATGTATCCTCTGACAAAGATTCTAGCTCCGCTTCCAAGCTCTTTATCTCATCTTTCAAAGACATAATATCACGTAATGTTTGATTGAGTTGGTTTTCAAACTGATTCTTTTGGAATATAGCAATTTCTGATTCTTTTTGTAGTGTTAGTTTATTCTTTTCATATATTGAAATTTTATCTAAAATTTGATAATCTTCAAATAATATTTTTAACTTTTTTATTTCTGTATTTTTTTTATTTATTTCTTCAACTATCTTATTATACCTTTTTAATTTAGGTTCTAACTTTTGGATTTCTTGCCACAATTCTTGTTTCTTTTTTTCGAGCTCTATTTTTTTATTTTCGAGATTTCTTTTCTCACTAATTATTACAGAAAAATCCAAATATATTTTTTCATTGTGTTCAATTTGATTTTTTAATTTATCATAATTTTCTTTTTCTATAATATTTTTTTGAAGCTTTGCTTGAAGTTCTTCAAATTTTTGATAGTTCTTATATATCTCTTGTTTTTCATTTAATTCTAATTTTTTTTGCTCTAATTCTTTTGAAATCGTAGATATAATCTTTTGAAATTTATACTTTTGAATTTCTAATTCTTTTAATGTCTCTTCATTAGAAGAAGATTCTATGCTTTCCATAATTGATTTTTTTAGTTGTATTTGATTTTTTAAATGGTTTTGAAAAGTTTTGATTTTTTCAGGTATGGTAATATCAGGTATACCTAAATAATCTTTCAGTAAAGCGTAATAATCTTCATTCAGTAATAATTCCTGGTAATTACCCTGCGGTATAACTATTGTTTTAATAAATTTTTGATAATTTAAATTCAGTAAATTTTGAATAAATGACCTGGCTTCTGATACACTGTCCGCAATCAAAGTATTTTCCTCGTATACAAAAACTTTTTTAGAATTTTTCTTTAAGGTTTTATGAATTTCATAAACTTTGCAATTGACTTCAAATATAAATTTAACTAAACATTCCTCTGAATTAATGTTTATCAACTGTTCTTGGGTTAGATTTCTATAATTTTCATCAAAAAGTGCAAATGAAATAGCATCTAAAATAGCCGATTTACCCGAACCTATTGCTCCAAAGATTCCGAAAAGGTTTTCCTGAGTTAATTTATCGAAGTCAATCTCTGTAAGATTTTTAAAAGATAAAAATCCTTTTAAAATTAACTTTTTAGGTATCATAATTTAGTTTTTTTTAAATTATAAAATGATTTCAAAATTATCAATACTTAAATAAGCAGGAAAATTTTTTCTGTAAGTTTCTAACGGCTCTTTAAGAAGTTCAGTAATCAATAATTCTTCTTGATTTTCAGAGAAACAAAGTGTTTTACCTTCAAAATCATAAATAGCACTGGAACCATTGTATTCAATATTGTAACCATCTATACCCACACGATTACAACCCACCACATAACATTGGTTTTCAATTGCTCTTGCTTTTAACAGCGTATTCCAATGTTCTATTCTTACTTTCGGCCAGTTAGCAACATAAATAGCAATATCATATCCTTTATTAGAATTTTTTAACAAATTTCTTGACCAAACTGGAAAACGAAGGTCAAAACATATTAAGGGCATAAAACGCCATTCCTTATAAGAAAAAATTAGTTGCTCCGTCCCTGCTTTATAAAATTCTTGTTCTCTTGCCATCGTAAAAAGATGTCTTTTATCATACTTAACATATTCCCCATCTGGATATACAGCATAAAAACGATTAAAATAACTATCTTTTTCATATACAATACAAGAACCCATTACCATTATCTGATAAATTCCAGCCCATTCTTTCATTTTTTGAAGCGAAGCTTCTGAATCTTGTTGAAATAAATGATTTTCTTTGGTAAAGCCCGTAGTAAACATTTCAGGAAGTACTAAAATATCCAATTCTTTTTGGTTATTAAGATGTTTTTCAATTCTCTTAAAATTTTCTAATGGTTTATGCCAAATAATGTCCATTTGTAGAATCCCAACTTTCAAACTCATAATTTTAAAATCTCTCAAAAATAATAAAAAACTTGTAACTGTTTAGGTATATCTTAAAAGTATCTGATTTTTGTGATAGATATTGAACAGAGCTTTCAATAGATGAAGTCCTTGTTTTCTGAGGGTACTCATCACGCCTTGCAATCGAGCAAAGATAACCGCCCCTTGCAGGGTTCTGAAACACATAGCCACC
>CALLMJ010000036.1 GCA_938006875.1 uncultured Bacteroidia bacterium | reverse complement strand
AGTGCAATTTATAATGTTATTTTTAAAAATACAAGTTTTTCAAAAAAAAATTATAAATGACTACAAATTTATTACTTCCATTCAATTAATAGGAATAATTTTTCCTCCTTTGGTAATTTTCTGAATAAAAATCTCGGGATTACCTTTGTAATATAAATTACCTGTACCTCTTAATTCTCCATCTAACCAATTATTTGTATAAACATAAGCATCTCCAATGGAATAACTAGAAATGTAAGCATATTCTTTTACATAAAGATTTTTTGCATGAAGGAAGTTACTGCCATTGAAATGATAATATAAATGATGAGTTGATCCTTCTAAATGAGCGTCTCCAGAGGCATAAGATGAACCATAAATGATTTTAGAACGGGTTAATAAGTGAATATCACCATTACCTTCATTAGAAAATGCAATGGAATCGGTATCTAAAGTATCTCTCAAAAAAATATCGCCATATCCTAAATGATGAATAGAAAGCAAAGTAGGGATATAAATTTTCATTTTAATTTTTTGTGAAGGATCCCTCATGAAGTTACAGCGATTCAAATTTTTTATAATTAAAGAACTATCTTTTACTTCTGTGGTAATTTTGGAAATTAAATTTTTTCCTGCTTCAATCTCAACTTGATATTGGTTTTTTAAGAAAATTTCAATATCAATTTTATTGTGAACTTCTAATTTGTTAAAAGGTTTTAATTCTCTAATTTCTGATACCATTTTACCGGTAGATTTTATGCAATCCCACTGTTTTTCGGGTTGGCAACTTACCAATACAATAAAAATAATGCTAAAAGAAATCCATTGAAATTTCATGATTTTGATAATTGTTCGTCTTCAATTAATATGAAAGTTTTCAGGACTTCAATCATTTGTTCTATTGCTAATGGATTAAGTTGGTCAACGGTATCTAAACGCGTATGGTAAGTAGGGTCAAGTTTGTGAGTAGTTTGAGCGGTAATGGATATAGCGGGTATTCCTTTTTTATGGAATCTATGAGCGTCAGTTCCTCCCATTAATAAATCAACCTTTTTAAAGGGTACATTATTTTTTTTGAAGCTATCTTCCATAGCAGAAATGACTTTTTTCGGGTAAGCTACCCAAGGATTTACTTCTCTTCTAAAAATCGTAAAATGGTCAGGGTCTTTAATACCATCTAAATTGATGAGAATAGCATTTTCTTCTGAAAGTTCATTTTGAAATTGTTTTGCAAAATATTTAGAGCCATTAGTTCCTGTTTCTTCGGCACCAAAACTTAAAATTTTTAATCTTATGTGATTTAAGGTACTGTATCCTTTTTTTTCTGGGTGTAAGAAAGATTTTAAAACAAAATAAGCGGTAGAAATACCCGATAAATTGTCTTGTGCACCATCAACTACATAACTGCCGTGCATAAAGAAAAATGCAAGTGTCGTTGGACTTAATGCTAAAAATAACCATTTAACAAAAGACCAATCCAAAAAATAATCTAACCAAAGAAAAACTGGCCAAAAAACTAAAGTTAAACCCGCAAACAAAGTAATTTTAGCACCCCAATTTTTAAATTTATACCACCACCAAAATTCTTTTACATTGTCCATATGACCACTCATAATAATGGTCATTTTGACTTCTTTTTGAGGTTCTATGGTACCTAATACATTATGACTTAGCTTTTTAGGGAAAAATATATTTAACCAATCTTTGTACGTAACAAAATGACCCAGGAATAAAACAGTATTTAATGTTGCAAGCAAAACTATCCATAAATCATTAGAAAAAAATTTAAAGCCTAAAGTAAAGTAAAAAATGGAACAAAAAATTTTTAAGGAAAAAAACTTGGCATTTAAAGGAGCTTCAAACGGATGGATTTCTACTTTTTTACAAAAGTCTTTGAGACGCAACGCTAAATCTGCTTGAGCTTTAGCTTCTTCTTCTGAACCTGCTAATCTTCCTCCATGTTTATCAATGAAATCTTTGATGAATGCTATTGGTTCCGTCATTTTTTGGGCATGTAATAAAGAGTTGTACTATTTTCAGGTTTTAAATAAGTATCAATCACTCTTCTAATATCATCAGGAGTAACTTTCCAATAAGGTTCTTGCCATGTATTAATCAAATTTGCATCGCCAATGCTATCATAAATGGCTAAATTCATAGCTACATTCATTACGGTAGTATTTCCGAATAAAGCCATAGATTCTAATTTGTTGTTCATTCTTTGAATTTCTTCTTCAGAAACTGTCTGATACAATTCCTGTATAACATGATTGAGTTCATACTCAAATTCATCAAAAGTAAAATTAGTATTTATTTTGGCTTCAATAGTAAGCATTCCAGGGTCATAGGCACCCCAATGGTAAGCATTTACAGAAGTTCCTATTTTGGTATTCAAAATAATATGTTTATACAAACGAGAATTTTTGCCATTTGCAAGTAAATCAGTTAATAAATCACAGGCAGCATGATGAACATGGGTTCTTTCAGGAACATGATAACATCTATAAAAAGCACAAACAGGAACATCACGTTCTGCTATAATTTTTTTAGCTTCATTTTGGGGAGGTTCAAAAGGTAAAACTTGTTTTTTTATTTCTCTATAAGGAATACTCCCGAACCATTTTTCTACTAATTTTTTCATTTTTTCTTTGGGAACTCCTCCCGCAACCACTAAAGTAGCATTCGCAGGTGAATAAAAATGGTAAAAAAAATCTTTAATATCTTCTAAAGTAACTTTTTCTATATGGCTTATATCTTTACCTATTGTTGCCCATTTATAGGGATGCACTTGAAAATGAACGGGTCTAATTAATAAAAAGGCATCTCCATAAGGCTGGTTTAGATACCTTTGTTTAAATTCTTCAATCACAACACTTTTTTGAACTTCCAAACTTTTTTGAGTAAAAGCCAATTCAAGCATTCTGTCGGATTCTAACCATAGTCCTGTTTCTATTTGATTTGCTGGAAGTGTAAGGTAGTAATTCGTTATATCGGTTGAAGTAAAAGCATTATTTTGACCGCCTGCCAATTGAAGAGGTTTATCATATTCAGGAATATTGATTGAACCCCCAAACATTAAATGTTCAAATAAATGGGCTAAACCTGTTAAATTTTCATCTTCATTCCTTGAACCTACACGATATAAAACATTAATAGCCACTTTATTAACCGATATATTTTCATGTAAAATGACTTTTAAACCGTTATCTAAAAAATATGTTTCAAAATTTATCACATCACAAAAATATAAACTTTTCAGGAGGATTTCAAAAAAATATGAAATTTGAATTATATTTGGAATTTCGGTTATAAAATTTTGTTTAATAAATCTAATGTTTAACGAACAAACATATACTATTAATTAAATGACCTGAATTTTTTGGAGATTTCTTTGAGTTGTTCTCTTTGTAATTGAATAAAATCCATTTGAGATTCTAATTGTTGCTCAAAACGCGGAAGTGCATAAAATGGTACTGAAAGTGAAATTTTTTCAACATAGTTATTACGAGTAGTAATAAAAGTAAAAACACTGATTGGATAATCAAATTTTACATAATAATCATTGATTTGGTCCCATTGTAGTTTATTTTCAATAAATTTTAAACTTTCCCAGCTCCATTGTCTAAATATAATTCCGTTTATAGTAATGAATTGAGTAAAATAATTTTGTAAAGCTAAATAAATTAGGGTAGTACCAACTATACCCATAACACAATCAATTCCAAGTAAATAAACTCTTTCAGATGGGTAATCAAAAATTTTTATTCCTTCAATTCTACCAAAATAAGTAGCAAAGAAAAACGCTGCTAAAATAAAAAATGTAAGATTGAGTGAAAAACAAAGGATGGTAGGAATTACCATGATTGGCTTTTTCCAAGATAAAATAACGTTTTTATATTTTTTTCTATATACTAAGGAAGAAAGGAAAAACAAAGGAGCGAACCCCAGTGCAAAAATCATAATACTATTATTTAAAATTTGTATCATAAACAGCATGAATTTTTATATAGAAAACAAAAATAAAATATTATTCACAAAGTTACCAACAATTTTTTAAAAATACGTATTATTATGGAGATATTGATAAAAAATTTAAAAATTAGTAGTTATTCTTTTGTAAGATTTTACCAAGATTAATGCGTAGTGAAAAAATGTGAGAATATAAATTTTGTTTTAAATTACCAATGTTGGAAAGTGCATAATCCACTTGAGCAAAATTGAGAATATTAAATCCAATTCCAGCAGTAGGATAAACAGATACAACTTTTTTATTATCTAAATTAGATAATCTTTGAAAATTCATTACACCACCTCTCAGAAAAACAATATTTTTAAAAACCCCTTCAACACCGAAATGAGGGTCAAAACTTACTCTACTTAAATTGGCTAAAACATTTCTTTTACCATCAAAATGGGTTTGAAAATCTAAAGCAAGAGTAGCAGCAAATTTTTCTTTATCACCCAAAGTATAACCAGCACCAAAATTCATAGAAGGAAGCGTTAACTCAATAGAATTTTGAGGAATTTCATTTCCTGTTTGAGCAAAAGCTTCTTCAAAAAGCTCGGTATTAAATGTCCATGCATTAAAAGTTGTAGTTACATCTCTTAAAACCACTCCTGCGTGAAATTTCTCATTAGAGTATCTCGCACCCAAATCCAAACCAAAGCCCCAAGCAGTAGCAAAATCGCCAATTTGTCTATTTATAATTTTTAAGTTTGCACCTAAGGAAAGATTATCTTGAAATTTTTGGGCATAAGTTAATAATAAAGCCATATCAGCCACTGAAAAAGAGGTAATTTTATCATAATTAAATGCGTTACCATCTTTAAAATTTAAAGTATTTGGAATATCATCAATACCAAATCGCAAAAACGAAGCTCCAAAATAGCGATTATCTTGTAAAGGCATAGCAAAAGCTCCATAATCATACTTGGCAATACCTGCAAAATATTCATTATGCATTAATGCCACTTGAGGTTCTTCCATGAAGGCTATTCCAGCAGGATTCCAATAACCCGCTGTAACATCATTTGCTATTCCTATACGAGTATTACCCATGCCAGCGGCATCAGCTCCAACTCCTAATTTTAAAAATTCATTGGAATATTTAGGTGCAGAAGTTTGCCCATAAACTCCTACAAAGCAAAAACTTATGAATAACAGTAAACTTAATTTTAACATGCGTTGATAAAACGTTTTTTTAACGTAAATTATTCACACAAAAGTATGTATTTTTTCAATTATTTAAAAAAATTTCTTCAAAATACCTATATTCATTTTTTCGCGCCACTTGGTTCGCTCTCTGGATTGGATTCTGGCTTTGCTTCTGCTACGGCAATCCTTTTAGCTGTTTAGAATATCGCAGCCAAAAGGTATTCCCATCGCATACCTCACCCATTTGGTGGCTTTTTTTGTTAAAAATTTACAAAAAAAAGCGAAAACTGAAGCCTGACCCGAAACTACATTATTCTTACGTTTTAACTTTTTAAGCGCCTTTACTTAGTAATTCATAATACAAATTAGACATATCCTTGATAAGCCTTTGATAACCAAATTTTTCAAAAGCAAATTTTTTACCATATTCTCCCATAGTGATTCGTAAAACAGGATTCTCTAAAAGGGTTAAAAGGGAATTTGCGAAGAGTTGGGGTTCATTAGACGGTGTTAAGAAGCCTGCTTTTTCATGATGAACTACATCAGCAACACCTCCTACTTTTGTACTAACTATTGGATTACCAGCTGCTTGTGCTTCAACTAAACTAACAGGAGTACCTTCATTTAAGGATGTCAAAGCAATAATATCTAAACCAGCATTAGCATAATCTATTTCCTTAATCCAAGAAGTAAAATTTACAAGATTAGGAGAATCGCCTTGGTCTTGTTTAGAAAAAGGTAAGTTTAATTTTTTACATAAATCTTCTGTTTTTTGCCGCAATTCTCCATCTCCAATAATAAAAGCCATAAAAGGAATGGAGGTTTGTTTTCTTAGTAAATCAATGGATTTTAAAAATAATTCATGATTTTTTACGGGAGCTAATCTGCCAATAATTCCTATTGCAATTACATTTTCGGGAATTTGAAATTGAGAACGAAATTGGGTTCTTTTTTGATGATAATCCTTTTGAAAACGGTCTAAATCAAAACCATTGGGTACAACGGAAATTTTATTTTCAGGACAAATTCTGAAATCATGGCTTAATTCTTTTTTTTGTAAATCACTAATTGCTATAATTTTAGTAGATTTTTTAGCAAGGAATCTTTCAATTTGTATAAAAGCTTGGGTAACCAAAGGGTGAAAATAAGAATGAAAAACATGCCCATGGAAGGTATGTAAAATTACTGGTACTTTCATATTTGAAGCCGCTAAACGACCTAATGCACCTGCTTTTGCGGCGTGAGTATGAACAATATCGGGTTGAAAATCTTTAATAATTTGTTTGATTTTCAAATATGCTTTGCGGTCTTTATGGGGTCTTATTGGTCTTTGCATTTCTGGTATATACAAAGGTTTAATTTCTAAATCATCTAAAATATATTCAGAACTAGCTTCTCCATCATCAATGGTACCCGAAACTAACAAGGTTTCAAAATCTGGACTTAAATATTTCGTTAAATAGGCAACATTAAAAGTGGGTCCTCCAATATTTAAACGATTGATTATTCTTAAAACTTTTGGCATAAGGAAGAATTATCTTACTTTGAGTTTACGAATCATTTTAGCAAATATACCGGGAAAAAATCTTTTCAGGTAAACACCAAAAATTTCTTTAAAACCACCCGTCAAAACTAAATTTTTATTTTTTTCTATACCGTTAATTATATCATTAGCACATTTTTCAGCAGAAATTCCATTTGCTTGTCCCTCATCCATTTGATTAAGAGGAGTACCATCAGCAGTTAAAGCATTGATAGAAATTGCGGTTTTTACAAATCCAGGTGCAATAATAGTAACTTGAATATTTTCATCATGAACTTCGGCTCTTAATGCATCAAAAAAACCATGTAAAGCATGCTTCGAAGCAGCATAGGAAGTTCTCCAAGGTGTACCATAAAGACCTGTAACACTGGTTACCACAGCTAAATGTCCATTTTTTTTTTCAATAAAATACGGTAAAACCGTTTTAGTCAATGCAATTGTACCGATATAGTTTACATTCATCAACTTTTTATCTACTTCTAAAATAGTGTCTTTGGCTAAAGAACGCTGGGAAATCCCCGCATTCAAAATTAATACCTCTAATTTTTGAAACTTATTAAGAACCTGTTCAAAAGCATATTGAAAAGATTCTGGTTTTTCCATATCTAAAGGTAAAATCAAAGAGTCTTCATCGGAGAGTTGTGCTTGCTTTTTTACTCTTTCCAATTCTGATTCTCTTCGTGCCGATAAAATAATTTTACAGTTTTTTTTTGTTAATTGATAAACCAAGTTTTCTCCAATTCCTGAAGATGCTCCAGTTACCCAAACAACTTTATTCTCTAATTTCATTCCGTAAAATTAGGAATTTTTTTAAAGTGCTTTAAATCGGTTAATCAACTATTAATTTTTGAGTATAAGTTTTATTATCTTTTGTAACTTGAACAGTATAAATGCCTTTAGGAGTATTTTCTGGTAATTGAATAATAATTTCATCATTAATAATTTTTTGTTTTACAGAAATATTTTTTCCTAATATATCAAAAACGGAAATTTTTTCATTTTGAGTTAAGTTTTTAATTGTAAATTGGTAATTTTGAGTAGGATTGGGGTATAATTCTAATTGAAAATTTAAGCCATTATTTTTGGAGGTGGGTGTTTGTTGTAAATAGTCAGAAACAGAAGTGTTAACAATAACAAGTACACCATTTTCTATTTTCCAAACAATGCCCATCAAACGCATTTTAGATTTTACGTAATCAATAGGAGTGTTGAAAGCATAATTTTTAGTAAAACTTTGCCCTGATGTAACATTACCATTCGTTAGTAAATCACCTATTTCAGCAGAAACCGCTTTTCTAAAAGTAGGGTGGTGCACAGCATTATTACCAATTCCGTTTTGATATTTTACAATATCATCTTCTATGACATAAACACCTAAATAGTATTCTCCATTTGAAGGCACAAAAAATTCTGCTTTTGCTGTAATATTTAGTGTATTGCCGTTCCATGACCATAAAAATCCAGTACCCGCTTGGGCATCATTCACTAAAATTGAATCGGTTGCAGCTTTAACGGCATTTCTTGTTTGAGTAGTATAAATACCACCATTCGTAGAATACTGTGTTTTTCTAATTCCATCAACATACCATGAAGGAACGCCAGACGATTGTGGATTAAAAACAGAATATATGGTTGCAGCTGCTGGGTCATATAATTGGGATGTTGTTGAAGCATGTAAACATATTGTTAATGCTTCTGGGTTTTGGGTCATAATTTCTTCATTTAGTGACCAACCCCAAGTACCACAAGGATTACACCATGTAGCGGTAATTTTAGTAATTAAGGGAATTCTTTCAGTTGAAACAGTTTGTGCCTCTAATATTTTGGTTAATCCTAAAATTACCATGAAAATAAGAAAAAAATTTTTCATGAATAATATTATATAATAAGTTTGATTAGCAAAGTTAAGACTTATAAATTATTTTTCCAAAAAATATTCAAACATTCTTCAACATTTTTAATAATCTCTGATGTAAACCAAGGTTTTTCAATAATGGCATGAACGTTAAAATGGGTTTTAAGTTCATTTTCAATTTGTTGAGTTTTATAACCAGTTAGTAAAATTTTTTGAATATTAGGATATTTTAAGGAAATTTCTTTTAAAAATTCAACACCATCGTAGATACCCATATTATGGTCAGTAATAATTAAAAAAATTTTTTTTTGCTCTTCTAGAATTTCTTGAATAAGCTCATAAGCTTCATCAGGATTTTGAGCAGTAACTATTTCAATTCTTTTATAAAAAAAATCTTCCAATTCATATTCAAGGCTTTTCAAAAGAATCATTTCGTCATCTATACAAATTAATACTGGGAGCATATCAAGATTTTATAGTTGTACGATATTATATATAAAAAGTTACAGAGTTAAAATAATTTTTAATAATTCTTTTTAATTTTACGTGTTTTTTTTAAAAAAAATCAATGGAAAATCATGTTGATAAAGACAAAAGTTTAATTTTGAATTCCTATAGAAATTTAATTTCTACTTGTGATGCTTATTTGAATAAAGAAGATAAAAAAATCATAAAAAAAGCTTTTAATTTGAGTTTATATCTACATAAAGATGCTAAAAGAAAATCTGGAGAGCCTTATATTTTGCACCCTATTGAAGTTGCTCGAATTGTTTGCAATGAAATTGGTTTGAGTGATGTAACATCAATTGTTTGTGCTTTGCTTCACGACGTTGTGGAAGATACTTTTGCTGAAATTGATGACATCAGAAAAGATTTTGGAGATACTGTGGCTAAAATTATTGATGGCTTAACCAAAATATCGGTAGTTTTTGACCCAACCAGCTCCGCTCAAGCTGAAAACTTCAAAAAAATGATTCTTATTATGTCTGATGATATTCGTGTAGCTTTAATAAAACTTGCGGATAGATTACACAATATGAGAACCTTGGACTATATGAAACCTGAGTCTCAACTTAAAATTGCTTCTGAAACTCGTTTTTTGTATGCTCCTCTTGCTCATAGACTTGGGCTTTTCAATATTAAATCTGAATTAGAAGACCTTTCCCTCAAATATAATGATCCTGAAACTTATAATTTTATAAAAAACAAATTAGAAGAAACTGCCAAAGAACGTGATGCTTATATTCAAAAATTTATTGAGCCTTTAGAAAAACAATTATCCAAAATTGGTCTTAAATTTACAATTAAAGGAAGAGTAAAATCTATTTATTCTATTGCTCAAAAAATGCAAAGACAAGGCATCCCTTTTGAAGAGGTTTATGATATATTTGCTGTAAGAGTAGTTATTGATAGTGAAAATCCTTCATTAGAACATGCAGATTGTTGGAAAGTTTATGGTTTACTGGCTTCTAATTATGATACGAATCCTAACCGCCTAAGAGACTGGTTAACTTATCCTAAAAATAACGGTTATGAAGCTTTGCATACTACAGTGATGGGTCCCGGTGGGAAATGGGTTGAAGTACAAATTCGTTCTAAAAGAATGGATCAAGAAGCTGAAATGGGTATCGCCGCCCATTGGAAATATAAAGATAAATTGGACAACCTTAAAGAATCTAAATTTGAAACTTGGATTAATAAAGTACGTGAACTTTTAAATAATCCTCAACTTTCTGCTGTCGATTTCGTTGAAGAATTTAAGTCCTCTCTTTATACTGATGAAATCTATGTTTTTACTCCTAAAGGTGATTTAAAAACCCTTCCAAAAGGTTCTACTGTTTTAGACTTTGCTTATGAAATTCATACAGACCTTGGTAATCATTGTATTGGTGCAAAAGTTAATAACAAAGTTCTAAGTTTAAACGCTAAATTACATAACGGTGACCAAATCAGAATTCTAACCTCCAAAAAACAATTTCCTACTGATGAATGGCTTCAATTTGTAAAAACTACTAAAGCTAAACATTCTATCAAAGAGGCTATCAAAGAAAGACGTAAAAAAATGATTGACAAAGGAAAAGAAATTTTTCAATGGCGTTTAAATCAATTAGACCTAAAAATTGAAGAAGACCACCCCGTTTTTAATGAACTTCTTGCTTATCTTCAAATCCCTGATATGAAGGAATTTTATTTTAGATTAGGCACTCACCATGTTGACCTTAAAAAAATTAACGAATTCGTTGAACTTAAAAAAAACAATTTAGATGCTCCTATACCCCAAAAAATCAATGAATTTGAAAAATTAGTACTTGAAAAAAGAGGACTACAGCCTGATGAACTTGTTATGGGTAATGTTGAACAACTTAATTATTTGATTGCTCCTTGTTGCCAGCCTATTCCGGGTGATAGCATTGTAGGTTTTACCGAAGCCAATGGAATTTATATCCATAGAACCAACTGTAAAGAAGCTATTAAACTCATGTCCAACTTTGGTTCTAAAATCGTTAAAGCTAAATGGACTGAACACCAAGATATTGAATTTTTAGTTTCTGTGCGTATGATTGGGCAGGATAGAATGGGGATGCTTAGCAATATTGTTAAAGTGATTTCTACTCAACATAAAAAATATATCCGTTCTATTAAAATTGATACCGAAGATGGGCTTTTTGATGGTACCATTAAATTTTACGTCAGTTCAACAGAAGAAATTGAACATATTATCAACAACTTAAAAAAAATTCCTGGTGTTTTGAACGCTTTAAGAATGTATTCATGAGTAATTTTAATTTTTTTTTATTATTTGAGCGTGTCCCTTTGCTAACGCAAAGGGTCGGGCTGCTTCGGGTTCCACTTTGTTACAGCAATCCTTTGCCTGCTCATTTTTCGCAGCCAAAGGCAGTGCCTAGCCCTTCGCATCCCTCACGCTACCTCAAAACACTCGTTTTGTTAATTTTTTGTTACTCTTTTTTATTTTCTCAAAACTCAACTCCTTTCTTTCAACTTTTCAGAAACCAGTTTTTTGCTTACCCATACTCCGGTTTTGGACACAGATTTTTGTTCAACCAAAAAATTCCTTTAGAAAAAATTTATTTTCATACTCAAACTCCTTTCTCTTTAGCATTAAATCAAAATTCCCCATTTAATACGTGGATTATGTTCACCTGTAACCTTAAAATGTACAATGAAGACAATTTTCCTGTAAAAACCCCAGACTATAAAATTTCTACTCATCTATCATACCAATGGGATACAACTTTTCAGTCCATTTTATCCATTCAACACCATTCCAATGGTCAGAAAGATTCTTTATTTTTTACCAATGGAAATATCAATCTTGAAACTGGGAACTTCTCTGTTAACTGTTTTCAAACAAGCTGGATAAAAAAATTTAATCACAAATATTTAAAAATCATCAATTTACATACCGAACATTTATTTTTTTATTTTAGCATGGGATATATGAAAAATTTTTATTATCACCATGCTTTCCATCTGCAAACATTATTGAAAGGGCTTGTATCTCCAAAAATCCTTGTTTATCATCATCTAAATATTGGTCTATTCTTTCAACCTCACCATAAAATAAGAAACAAAGTAGAGTATATCACTCAATTACAACACAAAAACTACAATTTTTTGCCTTTTTGTAGAATTTATTATGGGCCTGATGAATATAATTCAAGGTATTTATACCAAAATTTTCAAATTTCAATAGGGTTTTCTTCTATGATTAAACCTGTTGTAATCCTACAAAAATATGAATAAGAGTAAAGTAAATCTTAATTTTTTATTCACTCCATTACAGTTTTATGAATTCTGTGGTATAATTTTAATTTTTAAAGTTATTATTGTTCTTTTGATGGGATTTCATTATGAACAGGATACTCCACGTTATTTATTGAATATTAGGCATTTATACAATCCTCCATTGTATTCAATCATTTTAAGAATAATAACTAAAATTTATACAAATTTAAGTTTTATAATCATATCTCAAACAATAATTTTTACAACATTAATTTCCTTTTTTTCTTTCAGAAATAAACATAACCAAATTTTATGGGCATTATTTTGGGCATTTGAGCCTATTTCTTCTTTCTATTGTTCCAATTTAATGAGTGAATGGCTTTTTATTGCTCTACTTTTTGCCTGTTATTTGGAATGGAAAAATTATCAATTAAATCCTAATAATCAAAATCTTATGATTTTAATTTCTATCTTTTTTTTACTGTATATGACTAGGTACATTGGTATAACGTTTTTTTTATTTTTTATCCTATTTGCAATTTATATTTACTTCCTTGAAAAGAAAATTATGAGAATCAAGCATATTATTTTTAGTATCGTAATATTTTTTATTTTGAGTATTCCTATTCGTCTCGTTAATTATTATACATTTAAGACTTTTTCACTTAATACTTATAATAGTCTAAACTTATGGAATAGTGTTTCTGTTTTATATCCAAATTCAAAAATTCAAAAAAATCCAACAACGGAA
Source organism: uncultured Bacteroidia bacterium (assembly GCA_938006875.1). Taxonomy (GTDB): domain Bacteria; phylum Bacteroidota; class Bacteroidia; order J057; family CALLMJ01; genus CALLMJ01. The sequence continues at coordinate 374 of CALLMJ010000036.1, read as the reverse complement.
TTTGAGAAATATTTGAAAACTTTTCCTGATAGTATATTTTCTACTCAAAATGCTTTATTAACCAACCATATGTGGGTTGATAGTTTGCCAGCCAATCAATTTGCTATCCAAAATAAACTATCTCCCGTTGAAATGGATAAAATCCTAATGACAACTTCTTTTAAACTGATTTTTGAAGAATCATGGCTAAAATATTTTCAAAAATTTATTATTCCTAATTTAATAAAGCCCTTTTACATAAAAAAGGAAAACATCGGAATTGAAGGAACTTATTTTTATATGGAAAACTTTTTTGGCAAACATAAAATACCCATTTTTCAGTATCATTATGAATGGGTTGTTTTATTAAGTTTGATATTAATTACCAATTTACT
>CALLMJ010000035.1 GCA_938006875.1 uncultured Bacteroidia bacterium | reverse complement strand
TTATGGAAAACCAATGGCTCTGAAACTGTACTGCTCAAAGATATTAAACCTATGGGAGCCTCATTCCCTGATAATTTCTTTCTTTTCAATAATAAATTATTTTTTACAGCAGAAGATGCACTGAATGGTAGAGAATTATGGGTTTCTAATGGCACTACTAATGGCACAAATCTTTTCAAAAATATCAATACTAACCCAGGAACAGGTAGTTTCCCCAATTCTTTCACGATTCACAATAACGAACTCTATTTCATTGCGGATATAGGTCCTGTCAATAATGAAAATTATCAACTCTTTAAGTCTGATGGTACGCCCAGTGGAACTACTCAAATCCAACCCTTTACTGCCCTAAATCCATTTAATTTACTTTATTTTCCTTTTTTCTTTACTTCAACTCCTTTCGGTTTATTCTTTAAAGCAAATTACAGTCAAGCCAATGGCTTTGAATTATGGCGTTATTATTCTAATACTACTTCTTTAACTTCTCTTAAAAATTTAAAAAATTTTCATTGCTATCCTAATCCTTTTGTAGATTTTGTAAATTGTAATTGTAGTCAATCCGAAATTATAGAAATTTATACTCTTGAAGGAAAATTATTGGAAAAAATTAAGGTTCAAGAAGGTATTAATACCTTAAAATTGAGCTATCCATATCCTATTATTTTAAAAAATTACTCTACATATCAAATAATGGTACCTTTTGATAATACAAAATAAAAAGTTAAGTTGCTAATTTTTTAATTTCGCCTCAGAAGAAATCTAGTCAACTGAGGCGTTTGTTTTTTCTGTTAAAATATTTAATAAATTTAAGAGATTTAACTCTTTTTTGAAAAAAATATTTATTTTTGCTTGTATGAAAATAACAATAGATTTTCCTATTTCTTTACATGTTGGGATAATAGAGTATGAAAATTTAGAAGGTGGTTTTTGGAAGCTGAATGAGAATAATAAAACCTTTAATTTAAAAAATCTTCCTGAAGAATTTAATCAAGAAGGAATAAAGGTTGCCATTTTATTAAAACCTGAGGAAGAAGAGGTTAACATTTTTATGAGTGGTAGATTCTACGAAGTTATCAGTATAAAAAAAATTGACTAAATATAAATATGGAAGTATATTTTGATATTATAACAAGATTTTATCCTTTAACTCTTAGTACTTTAATCATTTTAATTTATTTATGGAATTTATTAGATGCCTCTGATAAATATTACAGATTTAAATCTTTTTTATCGTATCTTATAATCTTTAACCTAGTTATTCATTTTACGGCTTTTTATTTCAATTACAGCAGTGAAATTGGATCTGATTACTTTTGGATTTATTGGATTATAAGAGATATTTTGTTAATAGTTTTATCTATTATAATTTTTGAAAACAAAAAACTAGCAATTTTATCTACCTTATTTTGGATAAGTTTTGGGGCATACTGGTTGGTAAAAAAGAATTTAGTAGATGAACTACAAAGAAAAATTAATTACAGGGTATCAAAACTTCCTAAAAACAACCCCTCTGCAGAATTGTTAGTTTCTCTGAATGACATTTCTCAATTACCTACCTTAAAAAATTATTTAAGTAGTCAGAATATTCAATTTGAAATTGAAGAGGCTTTCCCTGATTTAATAGACAAAGATATAACCGATTTAGATAATTGGTATATCATTGATGTTGAAAGCGATGAAATTGCTAATAAGGTTTATGAAATATTAAAGAATTCCAAGTTAATTTCTTTTATTGAGTGGAATGATAAGTATAAAGTTAGCCCTGAGGAGGCTAAATCAAGTGTTAGAAAACCTATATCTTTCGTTAGTATCAATGATGTTCGAGCAATAGAACAATGGGCATTAGATGCTTTAAATATAGATGAACTTGATATAAAACTTAAACGAATTAAACTTAAAAAAATAAGTAAAATATTTATTTTAGATACTGGGGTGGATGCTAATCATGAAGACATAAAAGATAATTATTTTTCAGTTTCAGAGAAATACGATAGAGATACCGATAAACATGGAACGCATTGTGCAGGAATTGCCGCCGCAGTAACCAATAATCAAAAAGGAATTGCTTCTTTGAATTACAATAATCGTTTTTGTAAAATAACGAGTATAACGGTTTTACCTAGTGGAAGAGGAACTCAAGAGCAAATTATTGATGGAATGATATTAGCCGCTGATTTAGGAGCCGATGTAATTTCTATGTCATTAGGAGGACCTTCAAACGATTTAAAGCAAGCGGCTTACGAGCAAGCAATTGATTATTGTAATAAAAAAGGTGCCATTGTAGTAGTAGCCGCTGGAAATGACAATATGGATGCAAAGTACTTCTCTCCTGCATCCTGTTCCAGTTGTATTACGGTTGCCGCAGTAGATCCGAATTTAAGAAAAGCTTCGTTTTCTAATTACTTTACTGAACAAAAATATGGGATAGCCGCTCCTGGAGTAGATATATTATCCACAGTCCCACTAAATAAATACGAAAAATTTAATGGTACTTCTATGGCAACGCCTTTTGTTGCAGGAATTATCGGTATCATGAAGTCTATCAAACCTGATATTACCACGGAAGAGGCTTTTAATATCCTTAACGATTCAGGAAAAAATATAGATTTGAGACATGGTCATGTTGGTAATTTTATTCAGCCTGATAAAGCGATTGAAGTACTGACAAAAAAAACTTATCGTTTTCACTGGTTTATTGAATGGATTATAAGACTTTTTTCTTTTTCTATAATATAAACTATGTGTAAATCCTCAGAAATTATGCTGTTATAGATATTTTATTGCTTACAATTTGGTTATTATGTACATAAATTTAAAGTTCCTAACGTCATTGTTCGTGATGATGCTGATGAATATGAAACAAGAAAAGAAACGGGCAGAAGAATCTAAACAAAAAATCATAGAATTAGCCAGATTGTTAAAAGAATTAAATTTACCTATTCAAGAAATTATACATAAAACAGGGTTAACCGAGCAAGAAATATTAAATTTGTAGCAAAAAGAATAATATGCGTATCCTTAACCCTTTATACGATTGGGCATTTAAATACTTAATGGATAACAACGAAGTAGCTAAGAAGTTTTTAACCGTACTGCTCAAAAAAAACGTTATCCATCTTGAAAACCGTAACGTAGAACTACCCCTTCT
>CALLMJ010000034.1 GCA_938006875.1 uncultured Bacteroidia bacterium | reverse complement strand
TAATTTGTAATTTGAAATTGCTTGGTGTTATCACCATCGTAATCAGGAGAATTCGTTGAACCCGTAACGTAAGCGTTACCGTTCTGGTCAATAGCTATATCTTCACTCCTGTCGTATACACTTCCTCCAATAAAGGTAGAGTAAATCAAAGGGTCAATTATCAAGTCTTTACTTGGGTCATAATTACCAAAGACTATGGAATAAACATCTCCCTGTTTCACAAATTTGCTTGCTATAGAATTTTTATCCTGATAAGTATTCAACTCAGCCAATTGCACTTCACCAAAACGGGTAGTGTAAACAATCTTTCCGTCTTTTACAAAGTCGTTGTACTGTCCACGTAGCTTAAACTTTATTTGCGCAGGGTCTGCGCCTGGGTGTACAATGTAATCATAGCGTAAAAAGCTTTTATCAAAGTAGTAGCGTATGTCAATGTCATTATACACATTTTTTACTAAAGCTTCTTTGTGAAAGCCTACGTAAGAAGCGTGCTTGCTGGGGTCGTTTCCTCTGAAATAATTATAATAAGCTTCCTGGCGCTGTTTACCTTCGGTTCGGGGATTAGTGTTGTAGTTTTGTAGTTCATACAACACGCGGTATCCGAGTATGGTAATGTTTTCTATGTCTTCACGGTCGTTTCGGAATTGTTTTTTAGAGGCTTTGTATTGCTATACATTTAGGCATAGCCTGGTTAATGAAGCGGCAGCTTGGGCTAATAGATTGTAATGCTTTTCAAACGTTTTATGCGTGAGGGGCACCTTTGTCCACGAAGCATAAGTGCCCGACCCGCAGCGTAGCAAGGCAAAAAAATCACTTTCTTCATTTCAATTTTTATTTTTGTAAAAAAAAAATTAATTTTGCATTTCTTTATAAACGCAGAATAACTTACGCATGCAAATGTTAGAAAATAGTAATGTACTAATTACCGGTGGAACAGGCTCTTTTGGACGTTTGTTAGTGCATTATCTTGTTCATCAATATCCTTGCAAATCCATCACTATTTTATCTCGTGATGAACATAAACAATTTAAAATGCGTTTGGATTACCCTGAATCTGAATATCCACAATTAAAATTTTGTATTGGTGATATCAGAGATTTTGATAGGGTAAATCAAGTAATGAAAAATATTGATATAGTTTTTCATTTAGCGGCATTAAAGCATGTTCATATTGCTGAACAGAATCCCATAGAATGTATCAAAACCAATATTTTAGGTTCAGAGAATGTTATTAGAGCATCTATACAAAATTCTGTAAAAAAAGTTATTGCATTATCTAGTGATAAAGCTGCTTCTCCTCATAATTTATATGGCGCTACTAAATTTTGTGCAGATAAACTTTTTGTAAATGCTCAAAAAAATTCTGAAAATACCATTTTTTCTGTTATAAGGTTAGGAAACGTTGTAAATAGTAGAGGTTCTGTATTTGAAATCTTTGAAGAACGAAAAGATCAAAATATTGTTTATGTTACTCACCCGCAAGCAAGTAGATTTATCATTACAGCGGAACAAGGTATTCAATGGATTTTATTTGCATTAAAGGATTCAAAAGGTGGTGAAATATATATTCCCAAAATCAAATCCTTTAAAATCCTTCAATTAGCAAAAGTTATCGCACCCAAAGCTAAAATTGAATTTATAGGATTAAGGGTCGGCGAAAAATTACATGAGCATCTTATTAATGAAACAGATTCCAATACAGCTTCAGAATTTGATGATTACTACGTTATTTATCCTGATTTTAAAACCCTTGAAGCATCTAATGGAAAAAAACTTCCTGAAAATTTTGTTTATATTTCCAATAAGAAAGATAATTTGCTTACTTTTGATGAACTCAAAAAAATAATCAAATCACAAAGATTTGTTTTAAATATATAAAAAACTACTATTTCATAAGAAAATATTTTTTATGAATTATCATTTTCAACCTTGAAGTTTAAAATTTCTTCTAATACTTCCATATGCACTTGACTTAATGGTATTTTTTTAATTTTTTCCAAAAATTGAATAAATAATTCCTTCTCTGAATAACTTTTCCATTCCTGAAAATCTTGCCGACTTATAACTTCTGGCTTTAGTATGGTAATTCTGATAATTTGTGGATATTGAGATTCCAATGTGTTTTTACGTGATTGATAATCAAAAACTTCATCTACTTTTACAGTAAATTCATAAAAATGTTCAGGATTATTTTGAAGGATATTTTCAATTTCATCAAAGGTTACGTTTTCATAAAAAAAAATTTTTTTTCCAGTACTCAAAGGAATTTTTTCATAATGAACAGGCATATTGGGTTCAGCATCTAAAATAACTACATATTTCTGTAAATCTGTTTCTTTTTTGCTATAACATAAAGGACTTGAAGAATAAACAATAGGACAAGGTTTTAAATTTACTTCTGTAAAACTATGAATATGCCCTAATGCCACATATTGAATTTGTTCGGGAAAAGTGTCAGGGTAAAGGGTGTAATTACCTCCAATGATATTATCTGCATCATAATCTTCAGGAGAAAAATCTTCCGGTAATTTAACAGTATAATGAGCCATAAGTAAATTTATTCCTTGATTATCACAATATTTTTGAGCTAAATAAGACCATTTTTGTTTGAAATAATCCCTAACCATTAACGATTCCGAAGAAATATTTTCTGGAATATCTTTTTTTATTCTTGCAATATGATTATAAGGAGCAAATATTATTCGCAATGGATAATTATAATCAGGAAGTTGAAATTCTGCAAATCCTAAATCTGTTTGGGTTATTTTAATACCATTGGAATTTTGAAATATTTCTAATTGAGTATCATTAAAACCTACAAAAAAAATAGATAGTTCTTCTGTAAGATACTTTGGAGCTTCAATTTTAGAAGAACTGTCATGATTGCCAGCAATAATAAAAACAGGTCTTTCACCTTTTTTTGAGAAAAGTGGCAACATTTGATAAAGAAGTTTATCTGCTTCATTGGGAGGGTTAGATTGGTCGTAAACATCGCCAGCTATAAGTATAACATCAACATTATGGTTATTGGCAATTTGTAAAATTTCCTCTAAAACTTGTTTTTGTTCCTCTAAACGGTCTTTATTAGCATATTTTTTTCCAATATGCCAATCAGAGGTATGAAGAAATTTCATAATGATTTAATTATAAGGCGTAAACCAACCTAAATAAAAAGAGTAAACACATAAAATGGTACCAATTATACCTAAAACCATCATACTCGTAAAAAAGAGTTTTTGGGTTTTTTCATTATTAATTACCAAACAAATAGCACCCAAAACTAAACAAAGATTAAGGAATAAGTTGGTATAATTGAACCAATTACCCACCATTTCTAAATAAGCTGTTTTTTCTTCCCATTCTTGAGCACCTACAATTACTCCTAACTCTCCATTTTTATCTTGAATCCAATTTTCTTTACCTACTTTATCTGAACCCTCTAAAATTTCTTTCATTTCTTTTTTGTAACGTTGGGATTTTTTTTCTAGTTTATTAATAAAAGTATCTACACCTGTTACATAATCTTTATGAATAGCCCCAGATTTTGTTAAAGCAACCAATAAATCTTTTTGTGCTTCTAAAGATGTATTTTTAATACTTTTCGATTGATACCAAGCATAGGCTTTAGTAGCTTCAGCAGCAGCCATGTTTTGGTCTCCACCATATTTTCCACTACCTATACCAGCAATTGCTAATACTGCACCAAAAAAAGCTACTAAAAGACCTATCATCATTTCGGTGCTTTTACTTTTTTCTTCTTCTTGTTCAGACATAATGATTATTCCTTTAAAATTCTTACAAAATTATAAGTTTCTTTGAAATTTTGGGTCAGTAATCCCCAAAAATCGTATTTATTTATTAAGAATTGTAATTTCTGATAAAATAATTTTTTTTGCTTGTTCTGGTTTTACATCTTTTGATTTATACTTTTGATCTCCTAATAAGTTTTGAACATTACCATAATTATCATTCACAGGTCTGAAGTGAGTTAAACCACCTATGCAAGGATAATCTTGAAAAATTTTTCCTTTTGAATTCTCTAAAAGTAACCCACCGAACTGCCATCCAAATCCATAAAATTCAAATTCTTCATTTCCATTAGCTTTAATAAACTCTTCCATAGTGGACCCTGCTTTTATTCCATTTGTAAATTGATATTTAGGATGATCATAAAAATTTAAACTCATACTTTCAATTTTACTAGTTTTTAATCCAGGTAACCAAGAAACATAAATTTTTCCTTCTGGAGCACTTATAACAGTGGAAATTCTATCCACTGTATCTAATGACATCATCGCTAGTTCTGAATTTTTATCATAAATAAAAGTATCAGACTTTACATTTTCTTTTCCAAATGTATTTAAAATATCATCATAAGTCATAGAAAATTTCAATTTTCCAATTCCTTCGCAACTTATAATTAAGTCTTTGTTAATTTCTGATGCTTTTTGATTATCCCCTTGATTGTTTTTTTTACAATAGATTAATGCAAAAGACCAAACCACTAAAAATAAGATTTTTTTCATTTTTTGATTTTGGGGCAAAATTAGAAGATTTTTATCTTGTAAACTATAAATTTTATAAAGATTTAATTACATAAGTTACAATTCCCCAGACCATAAAATCACTATCTTTTTTAACTTTGATGGGTTTATAATTTTCATTTTCAGGGACTAACCAAATTTCTTTATTTTGTATTTTTATTCTTTTAGCTGTAAATTCACCATCAATAAAACAAACCGCTATACACCCATCTCGGGGTTCTATGCTTCTATCAATGATTAACAAATCCCCATCATCAATACCTGCATCTTTTAAAGAATGACCTTTAACACGCCCATAAAAAGTTGCACTTGGGTGTTTAATTAAGTGCCTATTCAAATCAATAGTTAAATCTACAAAATCAAGAGCCGGTGAAGGAAAGCCTGCACTAATTCCTTCTGTTACAAGCGGTAACTCTAATTCTGTTTCTGTATTAATTTGGTAAATTTCTATAGGCATAACGAAATAATTTCGATACAAATTTAGCTAATTTTGTAAAACCAAAAATTATATTAGTGGGTATTGAGTCATAACATTAATTCTTCATTATTTACAAGATTAGAGTAGCGCTGTTGAAGATTTTCGTCAGATAAGTATGAGTGCTTTGAAACGTTTTGGATAATTGCGAACATCTTAGTATCTCATTGGTTATCAATATTTTTATTTTTTGGACTGCTCAATTTTGTATTATACAAAAATCTTGATAAGTTTATCCATTAGTTATTTTTTTATTCAACAAGATAGCATTCATCTCTGCTGGCAGGTCTTTTCTTCCAACCATATAAATAGCATTGCTTGTTATCATCTGTAATTCCCATATAATGCCCTTGACAATATTTATCTAATAAATCTGGTTCTTTTATCAACCTACTTTTCCAATTTAGCATACTAACCGGGCAAGTATATGAATCTACAATAAGTTGCAGGTCATTACCATTTTTACAAAGCTGAATAATTAATAGTTTTAAGTAATCATTAAACCAAACACCTTTAGTAAAATTATTTTTTAAATCATCTCGGCTTTCAATAAGACATTTTTTGTGAGTTTCCGTGCCGTAATTCCAAGAACTCCAATAATTATAGAAATCGTTATTTCCAATTGTCAGCAATGCTCTGCGAAACAAGTTTGAAATATCATCTTCCTTCAAATGTGAATCAATTATTCCTTTAATCTTGTTCAATTCTACAATTTTATCAGAGCAATCTAACTTGTTTGATTCTTCAACTTTTTTTAGAATGAGCAAGTATCTTGATATGTAGCCTCTTTTTGACATTACTGTTTCGTTTTTGTAAGTTCTAAAATTGCAGTTTCTTTATCGTTATATGCTTGTTTTTTGTCCCAGTCGTTGTTTTTTGTCCAAACATATTTTTGGGATTGACAATCAAAAGCGATTTGCTTACCATCATCTAATTCAAAATATTTCCACTCATTTACTGATCTTTGGTCTTTATATTGGCTCTCGTCCAATGAAAGTTTATGTTTCAACTCTATAAAAAGAGAATACGAATAATATTCTTTGTGGTATCCTGCTGTTGTTGTTGAACCTAACAAAAGAATGTCAAATTCATTCTTATCGTTGAAACGTATAAGTTTTTGATTTCCGCAAGCGGAAATGATTTCAGGGTATTTTATGAAATAGTATCTCCAATCATTAATATTCTTCGAATCAGATAAAAATTCATTAACGATTTGTTCTAAATTTTCGATTAAGATTGTTGGCTCAATTTTATCAAAGAGTGATTTTAAAACACTTCTTTTCCCATTATTATTATCATTATCACCCCTCAATAATCTTTTCCAACTGATATCACGATGGTTGTCGATTAAGAAACTATAATTATTACGACTATATAACAAATAATCTCCTGTTGCTAACAAGGCTCTTTCAAAAAGATAATCTTTAAAGTTTTTCAATCCTTTATCACTAAATACGGCTTTTGCTTTTTCTGCGTATACTTTGAATTTATCGATATGGGGTACTCCGTTTTTGTCTTCACACCAATCCAAAATAAAGCCGATTTGTCCTTTGAAATATCCGTGATTTTCAATTTCAAGGATTGCGTTTTTCCAATTATCATCTTGCATAATAAGTTTTGCTTTTAGCTTTTCTTCTCTCACTTGTTCGCCGATAAAGCCCGGGAGTGAATTATCTTCAAGTATTTCAAAATATTGTAAAATGTGCTTTCTTTCTGGCAATAATTTGTTTATAGAGCGTATTGCATTCGCAAAATCATTGGCATCATTGAACAAATAAGATCTGCTCCCTTCAACAAGATTGCGAACAATTCGTAGCCAACTTATTAAATCTTCTGTTTTAATGTCTTCTTCCAATACTAAAAACTGATAGTATGCAAATGCAATTACCAAGTCGGGATACGATAAATTATTTTTAATTGCACCATTGAAAATTTCTTTTTCATCTGCATAAGTTGTATCGGAAAGAAATGTTTTCAATCCTTTTTTGTTAGATATTTTATTTAAAATGGATTTCAACATTTTAAAATAATCTTCATCAATACAGCCCATTTCTACATATTGATTGAATGAAATTGCTTTTTTGCTATCTCTTAACAATGTAATATTGTTACTAAATTCATCATCTTTGGTATTTTTTGCTTTTAGTGCATAATTTATTATAGCCATTGTTCTGAAAAAATTCAAAAGCTGTTCGTCAAAAACATTTACGGTTTCATCACGATAATTCCAAAACAAATCTGTCCAATCCGTATCAATTTTGTATGAAAATGTTTCAGTTGGGGGCATGTTGGTTTCCCATTTGTTTTGCTTTATGTGTTGCTCAAACTTTGCTTTGAAATTTTCAAAATCAGTAAGCGGTTTTCCTCTTGCGTTCATCTTGATATACAAATCATCGGAAAGTCCGAAGTTTTGTAGTTCTATGTAATGAAAGCTAATCTTGTTTAGCTTGTCCCAAACATCTGTTTTATCTTTAAAAGTATGCTGAATAGAATCCAACATTGTAAGCATTGATTTTATTGTAGGGTCTCTTTTCCATGAAAGGAAAAACCAAGAACTGTCAATAATTATTTCTGAAATTTTTTGTTCAGCATTGTAAATAATGCTTTTATTGATTAAATCAATGCAAAATTCTCTGGAACTTGTACGAGTTTCGTAAGTGAATTTTGTCAATAATTTTTTTAGTTCATCATCTAACTTGTTTTCTTTAACAGCTACAAACCAATGCAACAAAAACAGAGTGGTTAATCGTTGTTGTCCGTCAAGCGGTTGCAAAACCTTGTTTTTTACACTTCCGTAAACAAAATCTAATTCCAACGGTTTATCATCAATTGCTTTACGTAAAGCATTTAAAAAGTTTTTTCTTAGTTCTTCTTTCCCCTCTCTGCCTTGTGCATAATCTCGTTGTATAATGGGAATTTCAATTTTGCTTAGTGGTTGCCAAGTTTCATTTTCAGCAATAACTATATCATTAGAAAGCAATTGCAGGAAGTTTAATTTTTTTGATGTTGGATTATTGTTCATTTTCTGTATTTTCTGCTGATGTCGTTTTGAGTTAAATACTTTTAATTACTTCTTGTATATTTTTAAAATACGATTTTCTATCGGTATCATTCCAAATTTCAATTCCTCTTACATCATTAGAATAAAATTTCATAAATACATTCTTTGTGCAAATTGGAATAAAAGTTCCCTCCATTTCTCTTTTAATTATTTTTCTCCTTTTTTCCTTGAAAGAATCGTTTTTGTAAGAACGATTAGTTCCACTATCTAATAAACACAGGTTTTTCAATCTGTTATCTTCTTCGCCCAAAATATAGCCAATAAGTTCTTCAAATTCATTTTCATCAATTGCATTTCCTGTACGGATGATTTCCTCAATTTGTGTATTTTTACTTTCGTCTTGATGATTATCTGTTTTGATGAAGTTATTTTTTAACCATTCAACTTGATTTTCTTTTTTTACTTTCACTTCCGTAGCAATTGCGTGAATGTGTTCAACGTCCCAATGCTCTTTTTTATATCGGTCAAAAGGGAAGCGATTGGTTTCGTTTTCGTTGTTGAGCATAGTTTGTATGTTGTGAAGCAATAAAATTTCACGAACATATTTTCCGTTATATTCGACTTCTTCCAAATTCACATCTTTAAATTGGGATTTTATTTGTTGGTTAATCCAATTCGTAAATTCTTTTTTTGACTTCTCTTTTTTTTCATTGAGTATATCTTTAATGTCTGTTCCAATTGTAATCAGATAGCCAATTTTATGATATAATTCTCTGTCATTGTACCACTCTTCAAGGGTTTGGAAATACTTTTTAATTTCCTGCCAATTGTCGTTTATTTCTTCTTCCGATTTGGTTTTAAATTTTTGATTAAAGAAATGGAAAGTGGAATAATTATCATCACTTGGCTTATCTGCCATTAAATTGAAAATAAACTCTATTCTCGTAGCCAGTTTGTTTTCGTTTTTGTTGATGAAATACCAAAAAGAATCGTTTTGTAAGGCATATTCCATTCTATCCCATTCTGAAGCAATTTCTAATTGTTTCAAACGTAATTTTTCGCTGTCTGCATTGGCAAAATTGGAGCTATTCAGAAACAAAGCCTTAATCAATTCGGCATTTGTTAGAGGAATCTTTCCGCTGTTTATTCTCGTAAAAATACCTATAGAGTCAGAGTCCGTAGTTTCGTACCAAATGATTTTAACTTTCTCTAAAAACGGCGTAATAAACTTTGAACTTATTGAGGTTTGCCCTTCATTTGCTTTTTTTTGAAACCAGGTCTTAATAGTTGTGTAAGCATCGTAAATATGAAAATAATCAACATTTATTTTTGAATCATCTTCTAATTTTTTGTCTATTTCTATCAAAAATTCTTCACTGCCTTTTCTTGTTTCATATTGTATTTTGAAATTTTTTCTTTCACTTTCGACAAAGCGTTCTAAGTTTTTTAAGATAAGAAATATTGTTGTTAATCGTTGCTGTCCGTCAATTACATCGTGCCAATCTCCAATTAAATCATTTTTGTTTTTTGTATCATCATCGCTCTTGATTACTACAACTGGTTGCAAACAGTACCATTCATCATCTTTTTTATTGGGTTTATTTATGAATTCCCATACATCATTCAACAAATCTGTTACTTGTTGCTCCGTCCAACGATATCCTCTTTGATAAGACGGTATAAAGAAATTAGATTTCAGTAAATCGTTGATTGTTTTTATTGATGTGTTGTTGATAGTTTCCATTCTGCTTATTCGTTATTTATAAATTTAGAAGATATTGCTTTTCATGCTTCATTAAATCATGTTCTCTCATTTTTTATTGCTTATTGTCAAGTTTCACAAGGTTGTTGGGTAAAATTACCTTGCTTTGATTTAGTATAATACGACAAAGTTAATCTTTTAATTTTAAACTGCAAAGGATTTTCTAAAAAAATTTCTGGTTTAAGTTCGTGCCATTTTTTAACGGCATCAAAAGGTGTTTTCACGCCCAATTCCCGCTTCAAACTTCCATACCTGCGAGAAAGCAAATAGAACACGAGGAACTCAAGCAGATGATTTTCCATCTCTTGTTTGCTTTGATACTGCTGACGGAGAATGTTGTTTTACTTAATGATGCTATTGGCTCGTTCCCCCCATGCCGTTTGTTTTTGGTGTGTAGGTTTTTGTGAGGAGGTGTTTTCGGATAACTGATATTTTTTTGCGAAAAGCTTCATTGGCAAATTACTTTGTTTGATTGCAAGACGAATATGAATATTTTTCCTTGCATTGGAATGGTATACTTGCATATTGTAATTGTTTTTGGTTATACAATTTAGAAAGAAAGGTATTTTTTTGCCTTGATACGCTGCGGGTTGGGCACTTATGCTTCGCGGACAAAGGCGTCCCTCACGCATAAAACGTTTGAAAAGCATTACAATCTATGAGCCCAAGCTGCCGCTTCCATTAACCAGGCTATTCCTAAATGTATAACAATACCTCCCCAAATACTATCCGTTTTAGAGGATAAAACTCCTAATATTAATCCGCCGAAAAATGAACCGATAGTTTCTCCTAAAGGCTTTTCAAAATGTATAAATACATAAACCGTTGCCATAGCAAATATTACACAGTTTCCTACATATCTGATTAATGCAAAAATCACAAAGCCTCTAAAAAACAATTCAATAAAAACAAAGTCAATACCATAACACCACTCAAACAATAAAGAAGTTTGCCAGTCTTTCCAACCTAAATACTCTTCCGCATCACTATTTTCAGGTAAATAACGTGGATATTGATTCAAAAAATCATTAGTAAAAGATGCCCCAACGACTAAGGGTATCATAATCGTAAACATCAAAAAATATAATTTTAAGTCTTGTTTTTGTTTTGGGAATAAACCATAAAAACTTGCATTGTGCTTACGGTCATAATAACTCCAATAAAAATAAATAATCGGCAAAATTAAAATGGGTTTCATGGTGTTATTTAAACATTTCATCACAAAATATTGAACATCATAATGAACATTTTCATAAACCCAATAACGATAAAAAAAATCAAAATTTACATATACCGTAAAAATCAAAAGTATAATTAAACTAATCCACCAAAAATGAAAGTTTTGAAAGATTTTTTTTTCTGGATAAAAATAGTGGTAAATTCCAAAAGTACTTAACCAAGCAAATCCATAAAAAAGAAAATAATACAAGAAATGCCACCCTTGATAAACATTCGGATTATTGATATAGTTGGATTCAAAGTTAAAGTAATAATTCAAAAAAATACATACCCCATTAAAACTCATCAAAGCAAAAAGAAAGTTTTTTTTAGGATGTTCTTGATAAAATTCTATAAGGTAATGAATAACTTTCTTCATTTCTTTTTCTTTTTTTTCTTTTTGATGATGGAAATACGAATTTTAAACCAACCTTTATTAGGGTCATCAAATTTTTGGGTATAATATTTACGTTGCAAGAAAGTTCCTCCAAGTCTAAATTCTATCATAGGCAAAACATGATTTAAAACTTGTTTTTGAAAGGTAGGTTCATTCGGGAAACGAGTTAAAGTTTCTTTTGCATACATTGCACCCAATCCAAATTCTGCATAAACGGTTCTTAAATAATTTAATGGAACTCTTGTGCAAAAAGTAAGCATATAAAGTTTAATATCTGTCCTAGGTTTATTTAATGCTTGATTTCTAATATTGGAAAGGAAATAATCATCTAAAAAATAAATATTTGCGTAAATAGGTCTATCATTACGAATTTTTCCGTTATAATCAAACAATTTCTGGGATAAACCCACTCCCCAATAAAAAGGACCTGGTGCAAGTCTAAGTGTAGTATGATGTTTATGTAAATCAAAACTAGGGAAACCAAAGGTATGCAAACCACCAGCACCAATAGAAGCCCCTATTTTAAGCCTTTTCGGTTCTAATATTTGTCCATAACCTTTAGAAAAAGTTAAAATTATGATGAGTACAAGTAAATTCTTCAAACCCTAATTTCTGACAAAATTAGAAATTTTTTTTAATTTTCATTTTTATTTGAACTACTTAATCATAAAAATTACTCAATAAATCAGTATCACCTTCAAAAACATCATTGAGCAAATCAATATCAGAAAAGTCTGATTGAAATTCATCAAAGATTTCGGTATCGTCAAAACCTTCTTCAAAGTCTTCATAAGAAGTTTCTTCAAAATCTTCTTCACGATAATTATAATACTTCTTTTTCATAAAAAATTTCTTTTGCGAATATATAAAACTTTTTCTATCATTCAAAAAAAAGTTATTTTTGCCTATTCATAAAATTTATGAACAAATATTCAAAGGAAATCAAAGTGGGAATTTTTACGGTAATTGTGGTGGTATTATTTATTATTGGAATGAATTACTTAAAAGGTACATCATTTTTTCAAAGCCGTATATCCCTAAATGCTAAATATAAACAAATTAATGGTTTAATGGTGGGCGGAAAAGTACTATATAATGGATACCAACTGGGTCAAGTTCGTTCTATTTACATTGACCCTCAATCCAAAGAGATTATTGTAAATTTTGATTTAGCTCATGTTTTTGATATACCCAAAAATTCTATTGCTATGATTCATTCTGTGGACTTTCTGGGCACAAAAGGAATTCAATTAATTATGGGTTCTGGTGAACCTTGTATTGCAGGAGACACTTTAAAAGATTCTTTAGAAATTGGAATGGTGGATAAAGCTATGACAGAACTTGAACCCGTAAAAGTAAAATTAGAAAGTACCTTAACAGAAGTAAATCTTCTAGCCAAATCCATCAGAAAGGTTATTGAAGACTCCACCAATTATCGTATCCAAACTATGTTAGCACATTTTCAACAAACTACTTATAATTTATCTCAATCCACAAAAAAATTCCCTCAATTATTGGCTAAATTTGATACCATCGCTTCTAATACTAGCACTATTACAGGCACTTTGGCTCAAGAAAAAGAGAAAATTCAAAAAATTGTTCATAATGTAAAATTGTTATCGGATTCGTTAGCCGCAGGTTCTGGCGATATAAAACAATTGATGCAAAACGCTCAAAAAACCTTAGCAGAACTTCAAGGAATTGTTAAATCCATTAACAATGGTGAAGGTACAATTGGTAAACTTTTAAAAGGGGACGAATTGCATCAATCCGTTGTTAAAACCACAGAAAGTTTAAATGCTTTATTAGTGGAATTTAAAGAACATCCCAAGCGTTTTGTGCATTTTTCTTTATTTGGAAAAAAAGATAAACCACAAAATTCACTCCCTAAATCCGAAAAAAAATAGTTTACTTGCTTTATGAATACAGAACAGCAATATTTTGAAATTATTGACCACTGTAAAGATCTTTTCTTAAAAAAAAATCATGATTATGGAACTTCTTGGACAGTATTTAGGCTTCCCTCTTTAACAGACCAAATATACATTAAAGCCAAAAGAATACGTTCGATTGAAGATACACAAGTAAACTTAGTAGGAGAAAATATAGAAGGAGAGTATATTGGAATTATTAATTATAGTTTAATGGCTTTGATTTTAGCAAGATGCTCAGAAAATCAAATTCAAAATGATTTATTAGAATGTTATAACCAGCAAGTAAAATTATGTTATGAAACGATGTTAAAAAAAAATCATGATTATGGTGAAGCTTGGAGAGAAATGCGTGTTCCTTCATTTACCGATATGATTTTGGTCAAACTATTAAGAATCAAGCAAATTGAAGACCACCAAAAAGAATTAATGGCTTCTGAAGGTATAGAAAATAATTATATAGATTGCGTAAATTATGCTATATTTGCTCTTATAAAACTCAAAGAAAAACCCTAAATTTATCAAATGAATTACTTAGTTCAGTTCTTATCAGTTTTAAATCCAGAGGAAATTCAAAAACTGAAATTCATTGAATTAATTGGTAAAGAAAAAAAACTTTTAGAGATTTTGATAGAATACAAAAACAAAAATTTACCCAAAGATACTATTCTTGAAAAACTTCAATTCTCTGAAAATCATTTTTATAAAGCTTGTTCAGTTTTATTAGATAAATGCTACGAATTTCTTTTTAACGCTAATATTTTTGAAACCCTAAAATTTTTATCAAAAAGAGATTTGTATCAAAATCTAAAACACGAAATCTTCCAGCAGGAAAAAAAACTTAATAACAATTTTAAATTCAATTTATTAGCTTTTGAACTACTTCAAAGAGGTTCTTATAAAAATCATGATGAAGAAATCATTCAATATTTTTCCCAAAAATTATTAGAATTATCCAAAAACCTACCTTACTCAAATATAAAAAAAGATTTACCCTATTTTCTAGAAGTTCGAAGAATGCGTTCTAAAATTTTTGAATTAGCAGCTTTACAGAAAAGTAATGAAGCTAAAAATCTAAAAATAAGACTTTTAGAACTTGAACAACTTTTAGATTTTAGCATAAATGCTTGGTCTAAATTTCATTTGTATCATGCACTTTATAATTATTACAATTTTTTTGAAAACTCTCCCAATAACATTCATTTTTTAGAAACTGCTTTATATTTGGTAAATTTTGATAGTTCTGGAAGCATTGAATTAGATGATATAGTTCTCACGAAACTTAAAATTGCTGAAAATCAATATTATTTATCCGATTTTTTTCAAGCTTATGAAAACTATCAAATAATTCAAAAGGAATACCCACAGTTCTTTTATGAAGATTTTTACCATTTAACCAAGTTTATTCAAATCAGTTTAATTATAAATGATTATCAAAATGTAGAAAAAATTCTCAATCAATACTTTTTGAACTACCTTCATATTATGCACCCTACAAGAGGTACTATGGCATCTATAAATTACACTAAATTTTTTTTACTTCAACAAGATTTTAAAGAAGCTCATTTTGCATTACAAAAAGCCCGATTTTTAAATGATAAAAATTTTTATTTACCTTATGAATTTGAAATTCGTTTATTAGAAAGCACAATAGTCTTTTTAACTGAAAGTTTTGAATTTTTGGAATCAAACATAAAAAAACAATACAAGTATTTCAAAACTAAAGGGTTAAAATCTAAAGAATCTAATTACGTAAATTATTTACGATTTTTAGAAAAAATTGCTAAATTTAAAAAAACAAACCAAAAAATCTCTTTAAATAAAGAATTTCAAAATATTTATGATACTTTTCAAAAAGGAAGCTATGCAGTTTATGGAAAATTATTGGATTTATGTATTCAAAAAAATTAAGAATGGAACTTTCCTATAAAAAAAAACAGCATGATTTCACTCTTTATAGTAAATCGATTGGTTACTTTTTGGAAAAAGGTCTATAGGCAATTTCTGCAAGTATATCTTTCATGATTTTACAAAGTTAACATTTTTCTTTGAGTGAATTTATGATTTTTGAAAATTTTTAGAACTATATTTGTCGCATGAAAATCTGCTTAAAAAATATTGGAAAGTTATACTTGGTTACTGAAAACCCTAATGTGCATTATTTACGTGGAAAGGATATGAAAAATCCTTTTTGTTTAGAAAATGCTTGGCTAATCATTGAAGTAGATAAAATCTTAGATTATGGTTTCATGGATGCCCCATTTACTCAAGAAGTCAATGAAATCATTGATTGTAATCAAGGTATAGTTTTACCCGGATTTGTAGATTCGCATACTCATACCCTTTTTGCTGGTACAAGAGACCATGAATTAATTATGAAACTAAAAGGGTTTACTTACGAAGAAATAACTCAAAATGGTGGTGGAATTTTTAGTTCAGTGGAAAAAATTAAAAATACATCTGAAAATGAACTGTTAGAACATGGTGTTGATTATCTTAAAAAAATGGCTAAAAATGGCACAACAACTGTAGAAATCAAATCAGGATATGGATTAGATTTTGAAAATGAAATTAAAATGTTGAAAGTTATTCAGCAACTTAAACCTTTTGTTGAGCAAAATGTTTATGCTACATTTTTAGGAGCTCATGCAATACCCAAAGAATACAAAAATCATAGAGAAGGTTACATTCAGAAACTTACTCAAAAAATGATTCCTTACATAGCACAAGAAGGATTGGCAGATTTTGTAGATGTTTTTTGTGAAACAGGTTTTTATACTCCCTCAGAAACTTGTAAAATCTTAGAATGTGCTAATAAATACGGATTAAAAGTAAAAGTTCATGCAAATGAATTGGATTTATCTGGTGGTGTACAAGTGGGGGTAAAATATCGTGCAGTTTCCGTTGACCATTTGGAATGTTTGGGTGCAGAAGAAATTGAACTTTTAAAAAATTCTCAAACCGTTGCTACACTCTTACCCAGCACAGCTTTTTATTTAAGATTGCAGTATGCTCCTGCAAGAAAATTAATTGATAACAATGCCATTGTTTCTTTAGCCTCTGATTTTAATCCGGGAACTTCCCCATCATTCAATATGTATTTTGTTTGGATTTTGGCTTGCTTACAAATGAAAATGCTCCCCGAAGAATCTTTGACTGCTTTAACTTTAAATGCCGCTTATGCTTTAAGAGATACTCAAGTAGGCAGTTTAGCAAAAGGCAAAATTGCTAATCTTTTGATTACTCAACCGATTGGCAATTTGTCTAAAATTCCTTACTTTTTTGGTGAAAATTTTATTCATAAAGTAATGATTAAAGGGAAATGGGTTTTGTAATCTTACTCACCAAATAAAACTGTGATTTGAAATCGTAAACCATGCAACCTACCCACTTCCCTTTTATAGTCAAAATTTTTTTCTGAGATTAAAGTATTGGTTAATCCGATGATATAAAAGAATCCCAATCCTGTATTACCAAATTGAGTAGGCAAATAAACACTCAAACCTACCGGCAAATTCATATAAAAAGATTTTAATTCATGTTTAATTTGAGGATTTTCTACTAAATTTTCCATTTTCAAACGATAGCCAGCAGCATAACCAAATTGAGGATAAAAAACTTTTCCAAGTTTAGGTCCCATTCTTAAATCTAACTCTACATAAGTTAAACCCGTATTTTGTTTATCATCTTTGGTTAAATCTTGCATAATTAAAGGCATTGCAAAATTTCCTTTGGTGCCTTTATACCCAAAATTTCCTCCAATTTCTATACCCCCAAAATCATTGTAATTAAAAAAATATAAACCTAATCCTCCCGTAGAAAAAACACCATTCACTAATAAATTTTCTTTAGCTCTATAAGCAAAATGAAAATCAGAAAAAAAACGCATTCCTAACCCCATTTTTTGAGAATATACAGAAAATTGGATAAAGATAAAAGTTAAAAAAAGAAACTTTATTTTCATGATACAAATATGAAACAATTTTGAATTGTTTAAAAATTGGAGTCCTAAAAAATTCAATTTTTTTGAAAGTAAACGAATTATGCTTAATTTTGTGGTTTAATTAAAAATAATATGTTAGGACTTGGCACAACAGAAATCGTTTTAATTTTAGTAGTAGTATTAATATTTTTTGGGGGAAAAAGGATTCCTGAATTTGCAAGAGGATTAGGAAAAGGCATCAGAGAATTTAAAGACGCTGCTAGCGGTATAAAAAACGAAATAGAAAAAGAAGCTTCTACGGAAGAAAAAAAATAATTCTTTAATTTGGTCTTCAAACTAAATGAAAAAATTATTTTTTGTTTTCATATTTTGCTTTCATTACATTTATGCTCAATGGGATTCCGATTTTATGAAAGAATCTCGTATGGTAGTCTCTATTTTAGATAGTTTATTAGGGGACTTTCATTTCAAGGTTATTCAAAAAACCCGTCAGG
Source organism: uncultured Bacteroidia bacterium (assembly GCA_938006875.1). Lineage (GTDB taxonomy): Bacteria > Bacteroidota > Bacteroidia > J057 > CALLMJ01 > CALLMJ01. The sequence goes on along the minus strand of CALLMJ010000034.1, from coordinate 14,648 downwards.
ATTCTGCGAATATTAATCGTTATAACTTCCCTGAAGGTTTTATTCCCACTTATAATCCTGATACTTATAGAGAGAGAATCAAAGAAATTTGCTCTGTTATTCCATTAACTTATAATGAAGATGTTCAAAAATGGATTGATTTGTATACAGTTAAATTAAAAAATACTACTCCTATTCTTCTCGGTTTACAATATGTTTACTTTCCAATTATTGAGGAAGTTTTTGATAAAGAAGGAGTTCCATTAGAACTAAAATATTTAGCAGTAGTAGAGAGTGCTTTTAGAATGAATGCAACTTCTTTTGCGGGAGCTGTGGGTTTATGGCAGTTTATTCTTTCTACTGGTAAAGAAAGAGGCATGAGAATTGATTCTTACATTGATGAAAGAAGAGACCCTTATAAATCTTCTGTTCATGCTGCTCGTTATTTAAAAGATTTGTATAATATTTATAATGATTGGATTTTAGCGATTGCTGCTTATAATTCAGGACCTGGAACCGTAAACCGTGCTATTAAATTGGCAGGAGGAAAAACCAATTTTTGGGAAATTAAACAATTCTTACCACAAGAAACTCGTAGTTACGTTCCTGCTTTTATTGCTGTTGCTTATGTCTTTAATTACGCTGCTGAACATAATCTATATCCTGTATGGACGAACTTCACTTATAACCGAGATACTATTCATGTTATCAATAAACAAATTTCTTTAAAAACTATTGCTGAACAAACAGGTGTGGATTTACAAGAGTTAAAAGATTTAAATCCTGAACTTAAAATTGGGGTTATTCCTTACTCTACGAAACCATATGTTTTAAGAGTACCTTCAAAAGTGGTTGAATTTGCTTTTCAAAATCCCGGATTTTTTACTAAACCCGATCAAAAATTAGAAATTGCTAATTTAACTCCCAGCAATAACAATCTCCGCCAATATCCTACTTACTCACAATATAAAAATCCTGTTATTCCCAAAGATTCCAAACTTAATTATCATCGTGTAAATGCTGGTGAAACTTTAGCCATCATTGCAGATTTATACAACATTAATCTCAAAGATTTAATGGCTTGGAATGGCTTGAATAATTACAATATTTATGTAGGTCAAAACTTAAAAATTTACACAAAGGACTTTCAAGCAGCTACTCAAAAACCCTCCGCAGTTTCTAACCCTAGTATTCAAAATAAAACGAATCAAGCCGTAATAAAAAAACATGTCGTCCAGAATGGTGATACCCTTTGGGGTATTTCCCAAAAATATAAAGGTTTAACTGTTGATAGAATTTGTGAACTCAATAAAATCAACACCAAACACAAACTATATGTCGGTCAAACCTTGTTAGTTGAAGAAAAAAATTAATGATATATCCAATTTATAGGTTGGTAATTTTTCCATTCTCTTCTACCACTAAAAGTTTCATTATGCAATAAAATGATAGGAATACCCCCATAAGATTGTATTAATTTCGTTTGTTCTTGTACATAAATCAAAGTTTCTTGAGAGGTCATACCTTCATTTAAAGCATGGCGATCCATAAAAAATACTGGAAACCTCATTAATTGAGTGATTTCTTCATTTTCTAAATCATACCATAGAAATGGTCTAACCAAGCCATGTTTAAATCCCTTTTGAGAATAAAAACAAGTCGTATAATCCTGTTGAATGCCTAATTGGATTAATCTTTGAAAAGTATAAGGAAGTTCATATTGTAAAAAATGTTGACGGCTTTTTGTAACTGAAGTTTTAATTATAGCTTCCAAAATTTTTTTTTCATTTTTCATAGCATCAAGTGCCAATGAACTACTTTTCAACGAAAAATGAGAACCTATTCTTTCCAAAGGAATTTGTAAAATTTCTTGATGATAATAGGGATTATAAGGACTTGTGTTTGAGTTATATTTTTGGTCATCTAATAAAAAAAACACTAAATACTGCAAGTGCTTTACATGCTGTAACCAATTTTCTATCTTAAAAGGGTCTTTTGAGTAACCTGCTAAAATTTGAAATTTATAAAAAAACTCTTGAAAATTAAAATTTTTTATATCCATTAAAAGGCTTTTCAATTGAGCCCAACAACCTCTATGTACAAAATGAAAAGGATTATCTATATCTAAAGTTACCCATAAAGGCTCAGCAGGATAAAACTGAATAGGAATTTTTAAATAATCACAAATTTTTTTAGCCCAAAATGGGAAAAATGGCTTTTCATTTAAATTATTAACCAAAACAGGATTTTGAATTTCTAAATAACGGTTATATCTATCTTTGGGATAGTTTTTTTCATAATGATAAGATTCCGTAGCCATTACAAAGGCATAACTAAAAAAATCAAAATCAGGGAAATCCATTGTAAAATCTACCTTTTGTAAAAAAAAATCCCAACTTTCAGAGAACAAAAAACCTGAATTAGGAATTAATGAATCTTGTGTATATAAAAGGTATGGAAAATTTCTTGGAATTTCTGTAGAGTAAATTAGAGTCGGTGAAGCAATTTGCGTATTCCATAGATGAATTACATAATCTAATCGTTTAGAATATTTCGGACAAACCAAGAAAAGTTGGGTATGAGAATTTTTCATTCCAAAAAGGTTTACAAAGTTATAAATTTTTATCATTATAAGGGCGTGCATCATTATAAGGGCGTGCTTCTCGCTAATGCTCAGGGTTGGGCTGCTAGGGCTTCGCTGTTCGCTACGGCAATCCTTTGGCTGCTCAAAAAAATTCGCACTCCACTTCCTGCTCTACGCATATCCCTTACGCAAATAATGCAATAAAATTGTATTTCTTAATATTTTGGTTAAATACTTTTTCAAAATTAAATAATTCTCAATTTACATATTTCCGAATACTAATCCTACTAAAGTTCTTGTATCAGTTTTTTTAACATTTTGAGGAACAATTCCTTCATAAGTATAATCAAAACTACTTCTTAACTGTATTTTTTTACTTATAGGAACTTCAACAGAAACATTGCTTGTAAGTCGCTTATTATTATCAAAAGCAACAGACGGCATATAAGTAGTTAAATATGTGACTATTAAACGATTATTAAAAAATACATGACGCCCTCTAAGCCTTATAGAAGCTCTAAAAATTTTATAATCTGCTTGTTTAGGATTGATAAAATCAGTTTCTTCTCGTAATAATGCAGCGGTCAAGTTTAATCTTTGATTTTTATTTTGGGTTTTTAGAATATGCCAACCTACACCTATACCTGTTTGCCACCTAAAATGGATTTTTCTCAAATTACTTCTTTCAAAAGTACCAAAACTAAATCCATAAATTCTTTTTTGAGAAAATAACCCGAAATGTAAATCCAGAATTTGTTCTCTTTCTTGAACTACTCCTTTGATGATTTTATCATTTTGTTTTTGAGTTACTTCACCATAACTAAAACGCGGTTTAATTTCAAAATCTAAAAGGCTGTCATTAAAAATCCATTGAAAATTGGTGTTGTATAAAAACCTTTCTACGTTACCGGTTTGCCAAAGGGCATCATTTACCCATTTGTACTTCATTTTTTTGAGTATTTTTTGAAACTGGGAGGGAATAGTATCTTGGGGAGCAGTTTGTTGAGCAAAAGAATAAAAAGGGAAAAGGAATGCAAAGCATAAAGTAAGCGTGAGGGAGGTGTAGGGTACAATTCGATAATACTCATTGACCACAAAGTGGTAAAGCCTTTTGATGCTGAGTTTACCGTAATGCTGAAACGATGTAAAACCCACTTCGGCAAGATCAGTGTAAACGTAACAGCCCGACCCGCAGCGTAGCAAGGGGAACGCCCAAATGATACTTTTAAGCATCTAAATTTTTAGAAGGGTATTTTTTATATGCGTTATAAATCAAATAAATACCTAATAGAACAAAAGGGATACTCAAGTTTTGCCCCATGTTTAATCCGGGAATAATCACTAAATCTTGTTCGTTGATTACTTGGTCTTCTTTTAAAAACTCAACTAAAATTCTAACGCCAAAAATTAATACCAAAAACCAACCAAATAAAAGCCCAAGAGGTGTTTGAGTAGTATATTTTCTGAAATATAAGCGATATAAAAATAGGAAAATAAAAGCATAACAAATGGCTTCATAGAGTTGAGAAGGGTGCCTAGGTTGGTCATCAACTAATGTAAAAATAAAAGCCCAAGGTACATCAGTAGGTTTACCAATAATTTCATGATTCATGAGATTTCCTAATCTTATACAAACACCAGCGAATGCAACTGTAATAACGATTCTATCTACTACCCAAAGAAAAGGTTGTTCTGGTCTTGAACGAGAATAAAGCCATAAAGCAAGTAAAATACCAATAGCCGCTCCATGAGAGGCTAAACCACCTTTCCAAATGGCAATAATCTCAGCAGGATTGGCTAAGTAATATTTAGGCTCATAAAAAAAACAATGCCCAAGTCTTGCACCAATGACTGTACTAAAAATCATGTAGTATGTAAGAGCATCTAAATTTTTTATATCAATTTTTTCAATTTCAAAGATTTTGGTCATTAAATAATGCCCAACAACAAATCCCAGAGCAAATAAAATTCCATACCAGCGAATTTCTCTACCTAGAATTTCTACAACTACAGGATTTACGTTCCAAGTAATGTAATTTAAAAGATTAATTATCATGAAAAGGATTTTTATAAAAAGTATCTAAAGCAACAATCATAGCCATACAAAAATATACGGGAATAGCAACTTTGTCTTGGTCTAAAAAATTATTGAAAAAAGCATGAACAAAGTAAGTCATAAGACCGGTTAAAGCTGCCATGTAAAGATAACGATTTTCATCATTTTGGGTTCTAAGAACCGCTTGAAAACCTTTAATAATGGTAGTAGAAAACCAAATAATTACTAAAATAAGACCTAAATAGCCCATTTCAGAAGCCGCCAAGAAAAATTCACTATGTGCGGTACCTCCATCACCTCTGAATGTGCTGATAGAAGTCATAAATTCATATTGTTGAAAAGGGGCATAAGTCATAGCATAATTTCCAGGACCGAAACCCGTCATGGGTCTATCTTCTAACATGCCTCTTGCTGCTACCCAACGGTTAATACGTTCTTTGTTAGATTCATCGGTTCTTAAATTAATAATGGATTTAATATGTTTGGTTAATCCTTGATTGGTAGCATTACCCGTATTAGAAAATGAAAAAAACACATCAGCACCAAAAAAAACCATAAATCCAGCAAGAAACGGCAAAGAAAAAGGAATAATCACACGAGTAAAACCCCAAAATTTTAAAGCCCAAAATGTTGCTATTGCAACTAATATTCCTAACCAAGCTCCTCTAGTAAACGATGTAATTACACCAAGAATTAAAATCGTAGATGCTATAAAAAAAACAATTTTTATCCATTTTTTGAAATTTCCGTAAATAGCTAAAATATAATAAATAGGCACAAAAACAGCAATGGAAGCGGCATAAGCAGTATGTTCTTTATAAAATGGACGCATGATATAGTAAGATGCTTGTTTACTAAATCCTTTTAAACCATGTTTGAACATCGTAAAAAAAACCACAAAACAAATGGGTATTAAAATAATATAAAGCCAATTATAAAAATCTTTTTTGTTGTCTTTTAAAAAAAGAATCGTCCAAAAAAAGTAAGTAGAAAGATACCAATAAGTATTGAGTGTAAATTTAAAAGCAACAATGGGTTTTTCCGCAAAAATGGAAGTGAGTACCATCCATAAAAAATATAATGATATAGCAATAGTAATTGGGTGTGAGAATATTTTCTGTAAATCTTCTTTATAGGAAGGCGCTTTAAGTAAGAAAAGTAAAGAAAATCCTACTGCAATTAAATCAGAAGGAACAGTTAATGCTGAATCTCCTATCAATTCGCTTAGTTCTAAACTTATAGGCATACCCAAAACCCCTAAATACCAAAGATATTTAAAGTTATAAAAACTAAATGTAATCACAATGCATGCTAAACCTACTGCAAAAAGAAGCAAAGATTTATTAATCATTATGAAACTCAAAGAAAATATTACAACCATTCCAAAGACAATGGCTAATAATTTGGTATCTAAACTTTTTATTTGTTTTTGAATTTTTTCCAATTCTGCTTTTAATAAGGTGCGAAATTACACAATCTTTATAGAAAATCCAATGGAAAGTTTTTATTTTCATAACTAAATTTGAGTAAAGAGCTAATCCTGGAATATGAATTATAAAAAGACTAATTTGAAGTGTATAAAAAAATGTATTATGAAAATCATTTACGAGTCAAGAGATTACGCCATGGTATTTTTGAAACCAATGTTTTTCAAAATTAAGTTTTTAGAACATATTGAAAGTTTACGTTGCTCTAAATTTATTGTTAGAATACACTTTCTTCCACTTCATAAATTACTCAGATTTAATACTATTCCAAAATAAACCAAACTAGTAAGAATTATTTTGCATAAATATAAAAAACACAAAAAATTTTGTTGATTTTCAAAAAATTATAAATTTTGTACAAATAAATTTTTTTATGTAAAAAGTTGTTTATAGCTTTGCAAGCAAGTAAAAGTAAAAGCGTTTAGTTATATTGTAGATGTGGGGAAAGGTAAAAACCTTTCCCTTTTTCTATTGACTAGAAAATAAATTTAAAAAAACTTTTTCCTATTTTTGAAATTATGAAAATCAAAATTTATTTGGGGTTTAAATGGAAAGAAAAATATTCTTTTTTAATAAAATTAGTGTATATTTCTTTTTTTTCATTTCTTAATGCCCAAAATGATACTGTATATAAACAATATTTTCTTCCCGAAATTTCTATTATTGAACAAAAATGGGAATTGTCATCTGTTGGTCAAGAAGTTTTTAATTTAGATAGTATCAAACATAAGATTTTTTTTAATCAGCGAGTATCGGAATGGCTTGAAATGGAAGGATTATTTTATATCAAAAATTATGGTAAAGGTCAATTAAATACTATAGCATACAGAGGAAATACAGCTAATCAAAGCCAAGTTTTATGGAATGGAGTACCGATACAAAGTCCATTTAATGGAACTTTTGATTTTTCACAAATACCTATTAATTCAATAAATTTATCTATATTAAGAGGTGCAAATCCAGCTTTATGGGGCGCTGGTGCTAGTAGTTCATTATTAATAATTCCTAATTGGATACTACCTTATAAATTTCAATTTCAGCATCAAATTGGAAGTTTTGGTCTTAATCACCAATCTTTATTTTTACAACCCTCAATTCAAAACCATAAAATTCAAATTCAAGCTTATAGAATGTTTGCTAATAATAATTTCCCTTATATCAATCGTGAAAAATGGGGAAGCCCTAAAGAAATTTTAAAACATGCTCAAACTCAAAATTATGGTTTACAATTAGATTATAAAACAGTATGGAAAAAAAATATTATTGAACTACATTTATGGAAACATCAATCTCAAAATCAAATTCCTTCTGTTATGACTTCCGATACTTCTGCTCAGAACCAAAAAGATAGTAATTTAAGATTACAATTTTTTTATCAAACATTTTTGGGAAAAATCAAATTTTCAAGCCAGCAAAGCTATTTAAAAGATGAATTATATTATGAAGATTCTATTGCTCAAATTTTTAGTAATTATTTAAGCCACCAATGGTTCTCAGACCATTATTTTCAATATTCAAATCTACAAAATTTTTTTCAGTTACAAATTCAAAATCATTGGATTTTTCCTGAACCCAATTCAACAATGGTTTTACCTAAAATATGGAAAAGATATAGTTTCATAGGGACACATCAATTTCAAACCAAAAATCAAAAATGGAAATATCATTTTACTTTTCGTCAAGAAAATATACAAAATCAATGGATTATCCCAATTTTTAATTTATCAGGAAATTGGAATTTTATTTCTCATGGGTACATAAAAGCCAGTTTAGGAAATACTTATCGTTATCCTTCTTTGAATGATTTGTATTGGCAGGTTGGAGGGAACCCTAATTTGAAACCCGAAAAAGGTTTTCAATATGAAGCTATATTAGGTTATAAAAAATCAAATTATCAGTTACAACTTACCTATTATTCAGGGAAATACCAAGATTTAATCATTTGGTTGCCCGTAGGTTCTTTGTGGTCTGCCCAAAATATGAATCAAACTCAATCACAAGGATTGGAATTTTTTGGAAAAACTTTTTTTCATTATCGTAATCATCAATGGATTTTAGAATTTAGTGGTTTTTATGGTCATTCTATCTTAAAACAAGAAAGATTTCCTAATGATGAAGCGTATCTTAAACAGTTAATTTATCAGCCAAAATATCGTTGGAATGCCCAATTTTCATGGAATTATAAAAATCTATTTCTACAATATCAACAAATTTGGAATAGTTATGTTTTTTATACAACCGATAATTCAGAATGGTTACCAGACTTTTTTATAGGAAATTTCGTGAGTTCTTATCAATTTTATTACAAAAAACATGAAATTAGCACAAATCTTCAATTAAAAAATTTATGGAATTTAGAGTACCAAGTTATGAAAAATCGCCCTATGCCGGGTCGTAACTTTTTATTTGGTATTCAATGGAAATGGAAATAAGAATAACCACCCCCATAGAAAAAACTACATTTAACGATTATTTCATTTTTTTGCCATTTATCACTTTGAACTTATTTATTTCTGTTTTTGTTATCAATTTTGTTTTTGAAAAACTAAAAGTAATGAAATCAGTTTCCTTAGTTTTCTTTTTGTTTTTATCGTTTACTATGTTTGCTCAAGAAAAATTAGTACTGAGCGGATACGTAAAAGACTCAAAATCAGGAGAAAAACTTATCGGTGTTACCGTCTATAAATCAGGTTCCAATGTAGGCGTAAATACCAATGAATATGGTTATTATTCCTTGTCTTTACCAAAAGGTAATCACAACATTGTTTTTTCTTATATTGGATACAAAAAAGTTGAAAAAGAAATCAATTTGGAAAAAAATACCAAGTTAGATATTGAGCTTTCTGAAGAAATCATTGAAGGTGAGGAAGTAGTAATCACAGACAAAAAAGAAGACGAAAACATCAAATCAATTGAAATGTCTGTTAATAAATTGGATATTAAATTTATTCAAAAAATGCCTGCTTTACTCGGTGAAGTGGATATTATCAGAAGTATTCAACTATTACCCGGAGTTAGCACAGTGGGGGAAGGTGCTTCTGGATTTAATGTAAGAGGTGGCAATATAGACCAAAACTTAATTCTATTAGATGAAGCTCCTGTTTTTAACTCTTCTCATTTGTTTGGATTTTTTTCAGTTTTTAACCCTGATGCAGTCAAAGATGTAAAACTTGTAAAAGGAGGTATACCATCTGTATACGGAGGAAGGCTTTCCTCTTTGTTAGATATTCGTATGAAAGAAGGAAATAACAGAAAATTTGAATACAAAGGAGGCATAGGAACCATTTTTAGCCGTTTTTCTGTGGAAGGACCTATCATCAAGGACAAAGCCTCTTTTATTGTTGCTGCAAGGCGTTCTTATATTGATGTGCTTGCAAAACCTTTTCTTAACAAAGATTTAAGACAAGCTCAATTTTATTTCTATGACCTAACTGCGAAACTGAATTATATTATTGATGAGAAAAACACTTTGTTTGTGAGTGGTTATTTTGGAAGAGATGTTTTTGGTGCAGGTTTCAAATTTAATTGGGGTAACGCCACAACAACAGTTCGTTGGAACAGGGTCATTAATCCTAAATTATTCCTAAACTTAACAGCGTTTTACAGTAATTACGATTATAAACTTAAATTTACCGATGAACAAGGGCAAGGTTTTGATTGGAAAGCAAAAATTATTAATTATAGTGTTAAACCCGATTTTACATGGTTTGTTAGTGATAAACATAAAGTGAAATTTGGTTATCAATCTATTTTATTCCACATGCAGCCTGGTAATGCAAAAGTAACGTCAGAAGATTTGAGTTTTAATCTTAGCTTGAAACATCGTTATGGAATAGAATCAGGTTTATACCTCAATCATGAATGGAAAATTTCTGATAGAATAGCCGCAGAATATGGAATACGTTTTTCAGGATTTCATTTTATCGGAAAAGGCGATGCTTATACTTTTGCAGACACTAACGAAGCCGTTTCTCGTAGATTATTAACCACTCAATCTTATAATTCTTTAGAACTGATTAAAGCTTATTACAATCCAGAACCTCGTATCTCTTTAAAATTTGATTTAGACGAAAATTCTTCTATCAAAACTAGTTATAACAGAATGGTTCAATATTTACATTTAGTTTCTAATACCGCAGCACCAACACCTATTGATATTTGGACTATTTCCACCAATAACATAAAACCTCAAATTGCTGACCAGTTCGCTATAGGATATTTCAGAAATTTTGCTAACAATGCTTTTGAAACCTCCGTAGAAGTTTATTATAAATCTTTAGACAACCTTTTAGATTTTGTTCCTAATGCAAATTTATTACTTAACGAAAAATTAGAAGGAGATTTATTGCAAGGAATAGGAAGAGCCTATGGAGCAGAATTTTACATCAAAAAAAATAAAGGAAAACTTACTGGTTGGGTTAGTTATACTTTATCAAAAACAGAAAGAAAAACCAATGGAATTAGCCAAAATGAATGGTTCCCAACTCGTTTTGATAGACCTCACAACCTTAACACCGTTTTAACTTACGAACTCAATAAAAGATGGTCTTTTTCTGCAAACTTTGTATATTTATCTGGTACACCAGCTACTTTTCCTGATACCAGAGTACAAATTCAAGGTTATGTAATTCCTTATAATTCTACCGAAAAACGTAATAATTTTAGAGTCCCTGATTACCATCGTTTAGATTTATCCGCAACATTAAGCGGTAAGCAAAAAGAAGGAAAACGCTTTCAAAGCGAGTGGGTATTTTCTGTTTACAACGTTTACAATCGTAGAAATCCTTTCTCTATTTATTTCCGTTCTAACAAAAACAATAATTTAGAAACGGAGGCAGTGCGTTATTCAGTAATTGGTTCATTTGTTCCAGCGGTAACTTATAACTTTAACTTTTAATTGGAAAATCGTATGAAAAGAAACATAAAAACAGAGGCAAGAAATGTATTAAAAATATTTGGGCGTGCCCTTCGCTACGCTCAGGTAGGGCTAGTTGAGTTTACGCTGAGCTTGCCAAAGTGGGTTTCACTTTGTTTCAGCATTTCTATGAACTCAATGTATCACAATCCTTTTTATGCTTCTCTAAACTCATCATTAAAAGGCAGTACCAAGCCCTTCGTATCCCTTACGCTTACTCCTAAACTTCGTTTCTTATTGTTTATATCCTCTTTATTCCTTATTAGTTGTGAAGATGTAGTTGATGTAAATTTAAAAGATGGCGAAAAATACTTAGTTATTGACGCTTTCTTAAATGACCAACCAACCCCTCAAAATATAAGAATTTCTTATTCTGCTCCTTATTTTTCTAATTCTGAAACCCCTACAGAAAATAACGCTATCGTAAAAATTATCAATCTGACTACCCAAGATACAGTGATTTTTAACCCCATTGGCAATGGAAATTATAACTATTTACCAGACAGTTTAAATCCATTTTTTAAAGTTAATCATGAATATAAACTCTGGGTGAATATCAATGGAAATGAATACGAATCTTATAGTAGATTAAATCGTACTACTGTAATTGATACATTTTTATACGAAAAAAATGAAAACGGTTTTGGGGAAAGTAAAGGAAAATATTTTGTTGGACTTGTTGCAAGAGATTCTTTGGGAGGTCCAGATTATTATTGGTTAAAAAGTTATTATAACGGAAAATTTTTGTCCCGCCCCAGTCAAATTAATTTAGCAGTAGATGGAGCCAGTGGAGAAGGTGCTGATGGTTTCTTTTTTACTCCCAATATTGCAGTTTTTGCTATCAATCCTGATAATGGTTTAAATGTAGGGGATAGTTTAGCAGTAGAAATTTATTCTTTAAATAAAGAAACATGGATTTTCTTAAATCAAGCCCAATCAGAAATGACCAACGGAGGTTTATTTGCTAGAACTCCTGAAAATATCATAACTAATATAAAATCCTTAAATAAACAAAAAGTTCTTGGATTTTTCAATACTGGTTCTTCGCATATTCGTGGGGTAAGAATAAGGGAATAAAATTATATGCTACTTTTTAACTCTGCTATTGGCTACTAAAAAACTCTTAAAACTCTGAGAAAGTTCAGCCATTTTTTAAATTTATAGTTTTATTAGTCATATTTACTACATTCCAAAAATTTTACTTACTTTTGCCTTGTTTAAAACTTTAGTAATGAAATTAAAAAATCTTCTTTTTCTAGTTGCAATTTTTTCTTTGAATTCATGGGCTTTTTCCCAAGAAAATACCATTAACACAAATGCTGAAGAATATTCCATTTCCACAGACCGTCCCAGTGCCAGCTATGCCTCTTCCATTGCTCCAAAAGGAATTTTAATAAGTGAGATAGGTTATTTTAATCAATTAACTCATTATGAAAATAACTTGAAAACTTCCGACCAAACCCTGCCTAACTTTATGTTTCGTTATGGAATACATGACCGTTTTGAACTTCGATTAGGTACTGATTTTTATCAAAATGTTATAAAAGTAGGAACTATTACCACCAAAACCTCAGGTTTTAACCCACTTAACGTAGGACTTAAATTACACGTTCATGACGAAAAAGGTGCTATTCCACAAACTACTTTCCTCGGGCAACTACAACTCGCAGAAGCTGCATCCTCTTTCCTCAAACTAGATAGAAATCAGGCTTTTTTTCGTTTTATGTTCCAAAATACCCTTTCCGAGAAAATTTTTGTTCTATATAACCTCGGAATGAACTTCAACAATTTTGATAACCAATATATTTATACGTTAATGCTTGGCCTTATTCCTATTGATAATCTGACGTTATTCTTAGAAAACTATGGCAATAAAAGTTCTGAATTATCAGGAATGGATAATTATGCTCATATTGGTGCGGTTTATGTTATTCAAAAACGTTATCAATTAGACGCAACTTTCGGTTATCTTATTACTCAAAACAAGGAATGGAATGCAAAAAGTAGTTTATTTTTTCAGTTAGGCTTTTCTACTTATTTGAGACTATGCAAATGAAAAAAGATTATATTTTTACGTTCCCTGAGGGAATAAGTATAAAATCAGAGTATTCTTATACGGAACTCAATGAAATTGAACATTGCGGTTATTTTTCAGGAGTACCTCCTTTTTTGCGAGGACCTTATGCGAGTATGTATACTGTGAAACCATGGACGATACGTCAGTATGCGGGTTTTTCTACGGCGGAAGAGAGTAATGCTTTTTATAAAAGGAACTTAGCTGCAGGGCAAAAAGGTTTATCCGTGGCTTTTGATTTAGCTACTCATAGAGGTTACGATTCAGACCATGAACGCGTTATTGGTGACGTAGGGAAAGCAGGCGTAGCCATTTCCTCTGTTGAAGATATGAAAATCCTTTTCCAGGATATTCCTTTAGACAAAGTATCCGTGTCTATGACCATGAACGGCGCTGTAATTCCTATCATGGCTTTCTACATCGTTACTGCTTTGGAACAAGGTGTTCCTCCAGATAAACTCTCTGGAACAATCCAAAATGATATTCTTAAAGAGTTCATGGTGCGTAATACCTATATTTATCCTCCAAAACCTTCCATGCGCATTATCACCGATATTTTCCGATATACCTCCCAAAATATGCCAAAATTTAATTCTATTAGTATCAGTGGCTACCATATGCAAGAGGCGGGGGCTACTGCTGATATTGAATTAGCTTACACCTTAGCAGACGGCATAGAATACATTCGTGCAGGTCTTAATGCAGGTTTACAGGTAGATGATTTTGCTCCGCGTTTATCGTTCTTTTTTGCTATTGGAATGAATTTCTTTATGGAAATTGCCAAGTTGAGGGCGGCAAGAGTATTATGGGCAAAGATAGTCAAAGAAAATTTTCAGCCAAAGTCTGATAAGTCATTAGCTCTACGGACACATTGCCAGACTTCCGGCTGGTCATTAACGGCACAAGACCCTTACAACAATGTAGCTCGTACTTGCATAGAAGCTTTAGCGGCGGCACTCGGTGGAACCCAATCCCTACACACGAACGCACTGGACGAAGCACTTGCCTTGCCAACAGACTTCTCAGCTGCTATCGCTCGTAATACCCAAATTATCCTACAAGAAGAAAACCAAATCGGTAAAATCATTGATGCCTTCGGGGGTAGTATCTATTTAGAAACTTTAACCCAAGAACTTATAAAAAAAGCGGAAATCCTTATTGAAGAAGTAGAACAACTGGGTGGTATGACTGCCGCTATAGAAAAAGGTATCCCTAAATTACGTATTGAAGAAGCCGCAACACGCCGTCAAGCAAAAATTGATTCCGGAGAAGATATTATTGTTGGAGTAAACGCATTTCAAGCAGAAGGAAAAATCCCTGATTTATTAGTAGTAGATAACCAAGCAGTAAGAAAGGCACAGATTGACCGTTTAAATCAAATCAAAAGTACCAGAGATAGTTCAGCGGTGGAAGAAATTTTAAATCGTATAACAGAATGTGCAAAAAGTGGAGAAGGAAATTTATTAGAATTAGCTATTGAAGCCGCTAAACGTAGAGCTACTTTGGGTGAAATTTCTTACGCAATGGAAAAAGTTTTTGGACGTCATAAAGCA